>CAVGYS010000084.1:0-6177 GCA_963633505.1 Oscillibacter sp. MSJ-31 | reverse complement strand
CCTGTCGGCGCTCAGATTCGCGGTCGTGTGATGAACGTGACCGGCGAGACTATCGACGGATTGGGAGAGCTCAAGATGGATGATTCCCTCCCGATACACCGCGAGCCTCCGAAGTTTGAAGACCTCAAGACGTCGCAGGAGGTTCTCTACACCGGCATCAAGGTCATCGACCTGCTTGAACCGTACCTCAAGGGCGGAAAGATCGGCCTTTTCGGAGGCGCCGGAGTCGGCAAGACCGTGCTCATCAAGGAGCTTATCAACAATATCGCCAAGAAACACAACGGATTCTCAGTCTTCGCCGGAGTGGGAGAGCGTACCCGCGAGGGCAACGACCTGCTGCGCGAGATGATCGAGTCCGGGGTCATCAAATACGGAGAAGAATTCGAGAAATCCATGGCGGAGGGGCATTGGGATCTCTCCAAGGTGGACAGAAGCCAGCTTGAGAAGTCTCAGGTGGCGATGGTCTTCGGTCAGATGAACGAGCCGCCGGGAGCGAGAAGTTCAGTGGCGCTCTCCGGTCTGACGCTCGCCGAGTCTTTCCGCGACAGTCATAGCTCCGACGGCCCGAAGGATATCCTTTTCTTCATCGACAACATCTTCCGCTTTACCCAGGCCGGTTCGGAGGTTTCCGCGCTGCTCGGGCGAATGCCGTCGGCGGTGGGTTATCAGCCGACCCTTGCCACGGAGATGGGCCAGATGCAGGAGCGCATCACCTCCACGAAGAACGGTTCCATCACTTCCGTGCAGGCTGTCTATGTGCCTGCCGATGACTTGACCGACCCTGCGCCGGCCACCACTTTCACCCATCTGGACGCAACGACGGTGCTGAGCCGAAAGATTACTTCTCTGGGTATCTATCCGGCAGTGGATCCGTTGGAGTCCACTTCCCGAATCCTCGATCCGAACATAGTAGGCAAGGAGCATTACGACACTGCGCAGAGGGTAAAGCAGATTCTCCAGCGCAACAAGGAGCTGCAGGACATCATCGCCATTCTCGGTATGGACGAGCTCTCCGATGAGGACAAGCTTATCGTAAATCGCGCCCGCAAGGTGCAGCGCTTCCTCTCCCAGCCGTTTGCGGTGGCGGAGCAGTTCACCGGAGTGAAGGGCGTGATGGTGGACATCGAAGACACCATCAAGGGATTCAACATGATCCTTGACGGCGAGGTGGACAACATCCCGGAGCAGGCGTTCCTCAATGTCGGGACTATCGAGGACGCGATAAAGAAGGGCGAGAATATGCTCGCTATGGCGGCATAATCACAATAGTATGGCGGACAGACAGTTCACAGTGACGGTAATCTCTCCGGAGGAGGTTCTCTACGGCGGAATGGCATGTGCCGTGTTCCTGCCGGGAACTTCGGGACGCTTCGAGGTGCTTCCGGGACATGCCCCTCTCATCTCCACTTTGGAAGAAGGGGAGATTGTCGTGAGGGATGCCGAGGGCGTAGAGCACCACGTCGGTATCCGTTCCGGAGTGGTCAGGGTCGGTGGTGACAAGCTGACCGCCTGCGTCGAAGCGAAAGATGAAGGAGGCGCGAAATGATGAGAAGTCTCAAAATGATATTCATCTTGCTGATGCTGTCCCTGTCTTCGCTTTGTCTTGCGGCGCAGGAGGCGTCATCGGACGGAGCCGAAGGCGGACTCGATATGAAAGCCTATATTTTCGGGCATATCGGGGACTCATACGAATGGCACATCACGAGCATAGGGGATAAGGAGATATCCATCCCTCTGCCTTGCATCGTGATCGACGACGGGCTGAAGGTGTTCTCCTCACACAAGATGGCGGAGCACGGATATTCCCTCAATGCCGACGGCAAGATGATCAATGCTTCCACCGGGGAGCGGCCGCTGGATTTTTCCATCACGAAGAACGTGCTCGGGCTGCTGATTGACTCGTCCCTGCTCGTCGCGCTCATCCTCTCCTGTGCCGCGTGGTATCGCAGGCACGACGTGCTCAAGGAAAAGCCTACCGGGATCGCGGCCCTGCTGGAGCCGGTGATCATGATGATAAACGACGACGTCGTCAAGGATATAATCGGGCCGGAGTATAAGCGCTACGCGCCTTACCTTCTGACGGCATTCTTCTTCATATTGATCAACAACCTGATGGGCATCATCCCGATATTCCCGGGAGGGGCGAACATCACCGGCAACATCGCCGTGACGCTGGTCCTTGCCGTGTGCACTTTCTTGATGGTCAATCTTTTCGGAAACAAGCACTACTACAAGGATATAATCTGGCCGGACGTGCCATTGGCTCTCAAGGCCATCCCGATAATGCCGCTTGTGGAGATCATCGGCGTCTTCACCAAGCCGTTCTCTCTGATGATAAGGCTCTTTGCGAACATGCTCGCGGGGCATATCATGATATTGAGCGTCATCGGCATCATATTCATCACGGCCAAGATGAGCGCGGTGCTCTGCGGCTCGATGACGGTGGTGGCGGTGCTCTTCGGCATCTTCCTGGATTGCCTCGAACTGCTCGTGGCCTTCATTCAGGCCTATGTATTTACGATGCTCTCGGCCGTATTCATCGGTCTTGCGCATCAGGAACCGGAAACCAATTAAAAAACAAAGAATATGTTACTTATCTCAATGCTTCTTGAAGCTGCGGCGCTCGCCAAAGTTGGCGGAGCCATCGGTGCAGGCATAGTCGCACTCGGTGCGGGACTCGGTATCGGCAAGATCGGACAGGCCCTTATGGAGGCTTCCGCCCGTCAGCCTGAGATTGAAGGTAAACTGCGTACCACGGCCATCATTATCAGTGCGCTGGTCGAGGGTGTCTGCCTTTTCGGTGTAATCATCTGTCTGTTGGCTATCCTCTAATATATGTCACTCGTTACACCTGATTTCGGCCTGCTCTTCTGGATGGTCCTGATATTCGGGGCGGTGTTCTTCGTGCTCGCGAAGTTCGGCTTTCCGGTCATCACTTCGATGGTGCAGAAGCGCTCCGACCACATCGAGGATTCTCTCCGCAAGGCGCAGGAAGCGCAGTCCCGTCTCGAGGGGCTCGCTGCGGAGCAGGTCAAGATGATTGAGCAGACGCGGCAGGAGCAGAAGCGCATCCTCAAGGAGGCTTCCGAGGCCCGCGACAGCATCATCGCGAGTGCAAAGCAGCAGGCGCAGGAAGAGGCCTCCAAGATTATCGAGCACGCCAAGACGGAGATTGCAGCCGAGCGGGAGACTGCCCTGCGCGACATCTGTCGGCAGGTGTCTCTGGTGTCCGTGCAGGTGGCTGAGAAAATCGTACGCAAAGACCTCGAGACATCTGCGGAGCAGCTCTCGCTGCTGGATCGCATGGTGAGCGAGGCCTCCAGACCCAAAAGTAGAAACTGACAAGGGATGAACACGGGAATCATATCCACCAGATATGCCAAGGCTCTTCTGATGTACACCGAGGAGAGCGGGAGCGGGGAGAGGGTATGCGCTCAGGTGCGCGAGATACTCAAAACTCCCGACAAGGTTCCCGCCAGGCTTGAGCCGGAGCTGGAGCGCTTCGTCACCCTGCTTGTCAAAAACGGAAGGATGGAGGACGTGCGTTTCATTCTGCGTTCTTTCGTGTCGATGTACTATCGCTCCAAGGGAATCCGTCTGGCTTCCCTGGTTACTTCTGTCCAGGCTCCGGAACTGGAGGAGAAGCTGCATCGGATACTTGAAAGGGACTTCGACTGCAAGGTTCTCTTCGAAACTTCCGTGGATTCGTCCCTGATAGGGGGATTCGTCGTCGAGGTGGACGACTATGTGCTTGACGCGAGTGTCCGCAGTCAGCTTGAGACAGTCCGCAGGCAGTTCATAATACAAAACAACAGAATAGTTTAATGGCACATAATTCAATAAAGGCGAGCGAGATATCCGAAATTCTCCTCAATGAGCTGAAGGGTGTGGACAACTCTCTTCAGTACGAAGAGGTCGGCTATGTGCTGACGGTAAGCGATGGCGTGGCCCGCATCTATGGTCTTGTCAATGTCGAGGCGGGCGAGCTGCTCGAATTCGAGAGCGGTGTGAAGGCCGTGGCGATGAATCTCGAGGCGGACAACGTGGGAGCTGTGCTTCTCGGACCTACCGACCTGGTGAAGGAAGGTATGAGGGTGCACAGGCTCGGACGCATCGCCAGCATCCCCGTGGGGGAAGGCCTGTTGGGAAGAGTGGTCGATCCTATCGGCTCTCCGCTCGACGGTCTTGGCTCCATCAAGGGGGATACGGTCAGGATGCCTATCGAGCGCAAGGCTCCGGGAGTCATCTTCCGCGAACCGGTCACCGAGCCGCTTCAGACGGGTCTCAAGGCCATTGACTCCATGATTCCTATCGGGCGTGGTCAGAGAGAGCTTATCATCGGCGACCGTCAGACCGGCAAGACGGCGATAGCCATCGACACCATCATCAATCAGCGTTCCGAGTTCCTCAAGGGGAAGCCTGTATATTGTATTTATGTGGCCGTGGGACAGAAAGGGTCCACCGTGGCCTCCATCGTCCAGACCCTCCGCTCCAAGGGGGCGATGGACTACACCGTCGTGGTCGCAGCCACTGCGGCAGATCCGGCGGCGCTGCAATATTTCGCTCCATTTGCCGGAGCCGCCATCGGAGAATATTTCCGTGACACGGGCCGTCACGCGCTTGTGGTCTATGATGACCTTTCCAAGCAGGCCGTGGCTTATCGTGAAGTCTCCCTCATCCTGCGTCGTCCGTCCGGGCGCGAGGCCTATCCTGGAGACGTCTTCTACCTGCACTCCCGTCTGTTGGAGCGCGCAGCCAAGATCATCAGCCAGCAGGATGTCGCGGAGAAGATGAACGACCTTCCGGAATGTCTGAAAGGCAAGGTCAAGGCGGGTGGCTCTCTGACTGCCCTCCCTATCATCGAAACCCAGGCCGGGGACGTTTCGGCATACATTCCGACCAACGTGATTTCCATCACCGACGGACAGATTTACCTCGAGCCGTCGCTATTCAACTCTGGCTTCCGCCCTGCCATCAACGTCGGCATTTCCGTGTCGCGTGTCGGCGGCGCCGCTCAGGTGAAGTCGATGAAAAAGGTGGCCGGAACCTTGAAGATCGACCAGGCTCAGTTCAGCGAGCTCGAGTCGTTCACGAAGTTCTCTTCCGATATGGACAAGGTGACGGCGATGACTCTCGACAAGGGTCGCAAGAACGAGCGCCTTCTCGTTCAGCCTCAGTACAGTCCGATGAGCGTCGGAGAGCAGATTGCCATTCTCTACTGTGGAACCCGCGCCCTTATGGCGGATATCCCGGTGGGGAGCGTGGAAGATTTCCAGACTCATTTTCTTGATGTCATGCGCAGTTCGCACAAAGATATCCTCGACTCCCTTGAGGCGGGCAATATCCCGGAGGATGCAGATGCGGTGATTCGCAGAGAAGCGCATGAGATATGCCAGTTCCTCTGTAAAGCGTAGCCAGATATGTCATCCTTGCGGGAAATAAAGGACCGGATCGGTTCCGTACGCAGTACGCTGAAGATAACTTCGGCGATGAAGCTCGTCTCCTCGGCCAAGTTGCGCAAGGCGCAGAAGGTCATCGAGGGGATGCGCCCGTACGCCGACGCCCTTGAGGAGATTCTCTCGGCTGTCGGACCGGTCGGACAGGAGGAGTGCCTTGTGGCTGCCGACGCTCCCGTGGCCGTGGTTGTCATCTCTTCCAACTCCTCTCTCTGCGGAGGCTTCAACGCCAACGTCATCCGTACGGCGATGGAGTTGAGAAAGAAATATCCTTCCATCGTCTTCTTCCCGGTGGGGCGCAAATGCGCGGATGCCGTCAAGAAGGCCGGATTTTCTCCGGAGGCGGACTACAACGACATCATCGCCCACACGAGCTATGACAAGACTTCCGCTTTCTCGCGGAGTCTGATAGAGAGATTCGCCAAAGGGGAGTTCTCCAAGATTCTGCTTGTCTATAACCGCTTTATATCCACTGCCGTGCAGAGGCCGACGGTGGAGCAGTACATGCCGTATGAGCCGGAGCGGAAAGCATCGGACGGCAATGAGCCTCAGCGTCAGGACGACTATATCTTCGAGCCTGATTCCGAGACTATCGCCACCAAGCTGCTTCCGCAGATGATTTGCCTGAGGTTCTATGCTGCGGTGCTCGACTCCGAGGCTGCCGAGCAGGCGGCCCGCACCATGGCGATGCAGACCGCAACTGACAACGGCGAGAATCTTC
>CAVGYS010000083.1:4062-6196 GCA_963633505.1 Oscillibacter sp. MSJ-31 | reverse complement strand
GCAGTGTTCTATCCTTCCCGGGCAACGGACGATCCACCACCGGAGCTTCAAGCTCCGGAGCAAACAAGAGTTCGCCTCGCTCCGGGAGAGTGTCCCTGTCTGATTCGGTCCTGTCCTTGACCGGCCACTGCACCCCGGAAGCGGCCCACACTGCGGAGTCCCGGGTAAAATCGACAAAACGATACGGCACCCTGTTCTTTTCATTCTCCTCCTGGACCTTGCGGATTGCCGCGGAAATCTTCGTATATCGGTCGGCCTGACGCTTGAGCATCACCGAAGCGCTGTCCACGATTTGAGAAAGGACCCCCGTCTCGCCGCTGTAGTATTCGATGCTCTTCTCGTAATCCGCGAAGGTATAGCCGTGCCGCTCGAAAATCGGATCGAAAAAGAGCGTCGTATCGGCGACCTGTCTGGCCGCTTTGTTCTCCTTGAGCCATTGGTCCGCCAAAAACATATCCGCATACAGCATAGCCATCTTCTTCTCGGGAATGACCTTCCCCTCGCGCCCGCCGCAGGCGGCAAGAGCGAGACAGAGAGCCAGCAGAAGCGGAATATGTCCGACGAGCTTCATACCAAAGACTACCTCAGCTGCGCACCGAAATTCTTGGAGAACAACGCAAGAAGTCGTTCCATCACCTTCTCGGTATCCTGATCCGTCAGCGTCCTGTCCGCATCGCGAATCACGAAGCTGAGGGCATACTGCTTCTTGCCCTGCGGGATCTTGTCTCCGCGATAGACGTCGAACAGGCCCACCTGTCGCAGGAGCTTTTTCTCCTGCTTGAGCGCCGCAGCACGAAGATCCGCATACCTGACATCCTCATCCAGAAGCAGGGCGAGGTCGCGGCGGACTTCCGGGAACTTAGGCATCTCGGTGAACGCCACCTTGTCGCGCTTGACTATCTCGAAGAGGGCAGGCCAATTGATTTCGGCCGCATATACCGCCTGTTTGATGCCGAAACGCTTCGCCAGAAGAGGATTTACGCTTCCCATGACCGCAAGCTGGCCGCAGCCCGGTGCGGAATAAGTCATTCCTTCGGCGAAAATGTCAGAAGGTGCGGCTTCCGTGCGCATATTGTAAAGATCGGCCCCATAGCGTTTCAGCAGAAGCTCCACATACCCCTTGAGCTGGAAATAATTGCTCTTTTCCGCCTCGACCCGCCAGGACTTGTCCGGAGCGCCGGTCAGCATGAGGCAGAAGCACTGATGCTCCTCGTATCCCTCCAGCGTCTCGCCAGTCTTCTCCGGCAGCCTGGCATATACGCTGCCATACTCGAACGTACGCAGATATCCTGTCTGGCGATTGAGATTATATGCCACCACCTCAAGGCCTCCAAGGATGAGAGTCTGACGCATCACGTTGAGATCCTGGCTGAGAGGATTGACTATCCTCACGCACTTCTCCTCCGGGAAGGACACGAGTTTGGAATAATACTCCGACCTGGTCAGAGAGTTATTCATAATCTCTGTGAACCCATTGGCGGACAAGAAGTTGGAGATATTGTTCCGGATTGCCTCCGGGTCCGGCTTCGGCGTAGCGTTGACGGACATCAGCATCCTCTTCGGCAGAGGCACGTTGTTGTAACCGTAAATGCGGAGAACCTCCTCCACCACGTCACATTCCCTATAGACGTCGACCATATACGTCGGGGCCGCAACCACGGCTCCGCCTTCTTTCCTTTCCAGGAATTCATAGTCCAGCCAAGTCAGAATGTTCTCAATCACGTCATAGCCGATATGGTGGCCTATGAGAGCCTCCATCCTGGCATAATCCAGCTCTATGCGCTTTCTGTCGATTGGAGTCGGATAGACCTCCTGAATCTTGCCCACCACTTCTCCGCCGGCACACTCCCGAATGAGGTTCACTGCACGCTTGAGAGCGTAGATGGCCACGTGCGGGTCGGCCCCACGCTCATATCTGAAAGACGCGTCGGTCTGCAGGCCCTGACTTTTTGCCGTCTTGCGGACGGACGCCGGATCGAAGTAGGCGCTCTCCACGAAAAGATTGACTGTGGACTGCGAAACGCCGCTGTCCTCGCCCCCAAACACTCCGGCGATGCACATCGGACCGTCCGCCCCGGCAATCACCATGTCGGAAGCGCAAAGACTGCGCTCCACCCCGTCAAGAGTCTTGAGT
>CAVGYS010000083.1:2823-4052 GCA_963633505.1 Oscillibacter sp. MSJ-31 | reverse complement strand
CCTGGACAGCCCTGCGGACAATCACCTTGCCGCCGCTTATCTTGTCGGCATCGAAAGTGTGCAGAGGCTGGCCAAGTTCGAAAAGCACAAAATTGGCCACGTCGACTATATTGTATATCGGGTGAAGCCCGATGCTTATGAGCCTTTTCTGAAGCCACTCCGGAGACGGGCCGGTCTTGACCCCTTTCACGGTGATGCCGCTGTAGCGCGGTGCGCCCTTGCTGTCAAGCACTTCGATGCCTATTCCGGTCCCCTCCCCTTCGGAGAACGAGTCCACGCTCGGGCGGACAAGTTCGCACGGGATATCGTTGAGCTTCATCCACGCATAAAGGTCACGCGCCACTCCCCAATGCGACGCCGCATCCACGCGATTGGCCGTAATCTCATACTCGATCACTGTTTCAGACTCAAGATGCAGGAACTCCGCAGCGGGGGTGCCGACCGGAGCATCCTCTGGAAGGACCATTATTCCGTCGTGATTAGTCCCTATCCCGAGCTCGTCCTCGGCACATATCATCCCGAATGACTCGACTCCGCGGATTTTGGACTTCTTGATCTTGAAGTCACCGGGCAGCACAGAGCCTATCTGGGCGAAGAGAACCTTCTGACCCGCCGCGACGTTAGGCGCTCCGCAGACAACGGTCAACGGCTCTCCGGAGCCCGTATCGACCTTGGTGGCGTGAAGGTGATCCGAATCAGGATGAGCCTCACATTCAAGAACTTCAGCAACAATAACCCCGGCCAGACCGCCAGGAATCCGCTCAATCTCCTCTACTCCGTCAACCTCAATGCCGATGGAAGTCATCGCTTCCGCAATCTGAGCGGCGGAGAGGTCACACTTCAAATAATCCTTGAGCCAATTATAACTAAGCTTCATATAGCGTAATGTTTTATTTCAAATCATCCGAAGCGAAGAGCTTGGAGACAAAATCTTCCTTGTCAAAAACCTTGAGGTCACCAATCCCCTCGCCCACTCCGATGAACTTCACCGGGATATGGAACTGGTCGGAAACTCCCACCACGACCCCGCCCTTGGCGGTACCGTCCAGCTTCGTGACAACCAGAGAGGAAATGTCCGTGGCGCGGGAGAATTCCTTCGCCTGCTGGAACGCATTCTGCCCCGTTGACGCATCAATCACGAGCATCACGTCGTGAGGCGCATCGCTCACCACCTTGCGCACGACATTCCTGATCTTGGTAAGTTCATTCATCAGGTCAACCCTGTTGTG
>CAVGYS010000083.1:0-2813 GCA_963633505.1 Oscillibacter sp. MSJ-31 | reverse complement strand
GCTCCGCCCAGACCGTAAGCTGGTCAACCGCCGCCGCACGGAAAGTGTCCGCCGCCCCGAGAATTACCTTTTTCCCTTGAGAACGAAGCATATAGGCAAGCTTGCCGATGGTGGTGGTCTTGCCGACACCGTTCACTCCCACGACAAGAATGACATAGGGTTTCTTCGAGAAGTCGAACGGCTCGCCGCCGTCATCGATCAGGTCTGATATTTCCCCGCGCAGCATCCCGACAAGCTCATCGAAAGACATATACTTGTCCTTAGCCACTTTCTCCTCAAGAGAGTCGATGACCTTGAGGGTCGTATCGACCCCCATATCCGACTCCACGAGGGCTTCCTCTATAGCGTCAAGAGTGTCATCGTCCACCCGTGAGCGACCGATGACAGCCCTGCTTATCCTCTGAAAGAAACTGATTGCCATAATCCACAAATATAGTAATTTTCCCAGACATACAGCCCTCCCGACGAGGCGGAGCGCAAATCAGAAAGGGGCCGACCGTCACTCCGGCCGACCCCTTTCTCAATATTACTGTCCCGCTTATTTCTTGGCGAAAAAGTCCTTTGCCTTTTCTGCTTCAACAAGCTGCTCGGAGAACATATATGCTCCGGTCTTAGGAGACTTCTCCATGCGGATGCACTTTACCATGCTCTTAGCTCCGGCCTTGGCCGCGAACGTTGCGACTGCTTTCTTTGCCATAATTCAAACTTATTTGATTTCACGATGAACGGTAACCTTCTTGAGGTAAGGATTGTATTTCTTGCGCTCAAGACGATCCGGAGTATTCTTCTTGTTCTTGGTGGTGATGTAACGAGACATACCAGGTACACCTGAAGTCTTCTGCTCAGTGCACTCGAGGATGACCTGCACCCTGTTTCCTTTTGATTTCTTTGCCATATCTCTAAAAATTAAACAAGGTTGATCAAGCCTTTCTTCTGGGCATCGCGAATGGTGGCCTCAAGACCGTTCTTCTCGATAATTCTCATACCTTTGCACGAAACTTTAAGGGTGACGAACCTCTGCTCCTCCTCGCTCCAGTAACGCTTGCTCTTGAGGTTGAGGGAGAAGTCACGTTTTGTGCGCAGTTTTGAATGGGCGACGTTGTTGCCCTTCATTCTCTTCCTTCCGGTTATTTGACAAACTTTTGCCATAGTTGTTTCTTTTTATTTCTTGTCTTGATATGAGGTGTGCAAATATCGCGGATAATTTTCTGATTTCCAAACTGAAACCTATACAAATTTCAGGAATCTGCCCCACCTTATGTTCTTGGGGAACGCCTTCCCCGCATCTGTAGAGAGCCATATCAGCACCGGCCTTCCGACTACGTGATCCTCGGGCACGAAGCCCCAGTATCTAGAGTCAAGGGAGTTGTGCCTGTTGTCTCCCATCATAAAATAATAGTCCTGTCTGAAAGTGTACTCGCCCCTCTCGAGAGCCTCCTGCACGCTTCCTCCCTCATACACGGAGATTATCCGCTCGTAGAGAGGCAGGTTGTCCCGGGTGATTTCAACTCTCTCCCCCTTCTTCGGGATGCGCAGCGGGCCGAAAAAATCCCTGGTCCAGTCGTAGCGGGACGAATAAGGGAATATCTCCAGAACCGCGGATTCCGAATCCCTCTCGAAGTTGTCCTCGACCTTCACGACATTCGCAAGTTCGCGGACCGCCTGAAGCGCCTCAGAGGAGAGAATCATGGCGGGATAACCCGGCATCGAAGGGTCATAATAGACCTCCGTGGCGTTGAGTCCGAGCTTTTCTATGGTCTTCGCGTTGATTCTCTGTCCGTTGGTATAGACTTTCCACGAAAACTGAAGTCCGGGATAATCCGGCTCCTTCTCCCCGTTTATCCATACCCTGCCGTCTCTGACCTCAAGAATGTCGCCCGGAAGAGCCACACATCTCTTGACATAGTGGTCTTTCTTGTCCATCGGACGGACGACTTTCTCGCCCAGGCCGTCAACGGTCTTCTGCCCGAGGACGCGTACAAGAGAGTGATAGTCCTCCGCAGGTGCCCTCCTGAGAACCGTATCCCCGTCGGGGAATCCGAACACCACCCTGTCTCCGCGCTCCACCTGCCTGAATCCCTTCAGACGGCGGTACTTGTTCTGGATAAGAGTCGAATAGGACTCTTTTCCGAAAATCACATTGTGCGTGAACGGTATGGTGAGAGGCGTCTGAGGCATACGCGGCCCATAGGTGAGCTTGCTGACGAAGAGATGATCCCCCGTATAAAGAGTCCGCTCCATCGACGAGGAGGGTATCTTGAAGGCTTGAAAGAAGAAGATGTTGATGAAAGTCACGAGAACCACGGCAAAAATGATGGCGTCGAGCCATTCGTTCCACGCGCTGTGCTTCTCGCCTTCCTTGTAACGCTTCTTCCAGAAATTCCACCTGACTTTGCGGCTGATGAAAATGTCGAATATGACCGCCAGACCGAAGAGCCACCAGAAATTCCCGAGCCAGATCACCCACAACACATAGAGCAAAGCCCAGAATGTGAACTTCGTCCATTTGTTGCACGCGAACTCCTTCAGACTCACTTTTTCAGACTATTTTACAGAGTTGATGATGGCCTCGAACGCCTGAGGATTGTTCATGGCGAGATCGGCGAGCACCTTGCGGTTAAGTCCGATGTTCTGCGCGTTGAGCTTGCCCATGAACTGGGAGTAAGACATGCCGTACTGACGTGCGGCGGCGTTGATACGCTGAATCCAGAGAGCGCGGAAATTGCGCTTCTTGGCCTTGCGGTCACGATAGGCGTAGGTGAGACCTTTCTCGTAAGTGTTCTTCGCTACAGTCCAGACATTCTTTCTGGAGA
>CAVGYS010000082.1:448-6229 GCA_963633505.1 Oscillibacter sp. MSJ-31 | reverse complement strand
CTACTGAAGGGCAGCGACAAGGTGATGGGCCTCGTCGGCAGCGATGAGCTCGAGTCCTGCTTCACGCTCGACTAT
Source organism: Oscillibacter sp. MSJ-31 (assembly GCA_963633505.1). Classification (GTDB taxonomy): domain Bacteria; phylum Bacteroidota; class Bacteroidia; order Bacteroidales; family UBA932; genus Cryptobacteroides. Next base: position 6,154 of record CAVGYS010000082.1, on the reverse strand, counting down.
TATTTCAAAAACGTGGACTATATCTTCGACAGGGTCGGGATATAGTCCACGTTCTTGCTTCTTGGTCTCTTACTTTCTGAAGATGGTGGCTTCGCGGTCGGGACCGAGGGAGATGATGCTGATGGGAACGCCGAGGTAATCCTCCATGAACTTGACGTAGGCTTTGAAACCATCCGGCAGATCCTCTTCCTTGCGGATGCCGCCCAGAGGAGTCTTCCACCCTTTGAATTCGGTATAGACAGGCTCTACGGGTGCGGAGATGTCGAACGGCAGTTCTGTCGTCTCTGCTCCGTCCACCTTGTACGAGGGGCAGACCTTGATGACGTCGAAGTCATCGAGGCAGTCCGACTTCATCATGATGAGGTCGGTGACTCCGTCGATGATGACCGCATATTTGAGCGCGACCAGATCCAGCCATCCGCACCTGCGCGGCCGACCCGTCACGGCTCCGAACTCGTGTCCCACTGCGCGGAGCTTCTCTCCCGTCTCGTCGAACAGCTCCGTAGGGAACGGTCCGCCGCCCACCCGCGTGCAGTACGCCTTGAAGATGCCGAACACCTTCCCGATTTTCTGCGGAGCGACCCCGAGTCCGGAGCAGACTCCGGAGCAGGACGTCGTGGAGGAAGTCACGAACGGATATGAACCGTAATCGACGTCGAGCATCGTGCCCTGCGCGCCTTCGGCGAGGATGTCCCCGGACCTGAGCAGCTCGTTCACATAGTACTCGCAGTTGACGGACTTGAACGTCTTGACGAACTCCACCGCCTCGAAGAACTTCTTCTCCTCATCGGCGAGGCTGCCGCTGAAAGGCTTGACGGGGGCTGTGCCGCAGTCGAAGCCGAGCTCCTCCATCTCGTTGAAGTGCCGGGCCTTGAGAAGGTCGTATTTGTCCCTGAAACCTTCAGAGAAGATGTCTCCTATGCGGAGTCCGTGGCGGCTTATCTTGTCGGTGTAGCAGGGTCCGATGCCCTTGAGGGTCGAGCCTATCTTGCCTTTGCCGGCGGCCTGTTCGTTGGCGGCGTCCAGAAGCCTGTGTGTCGGGAGGATGAGATGGGCCTTGCGGGAGATCACGATTCTCTCGCGCAGCGGGACTCCCGCCTGCGAAAGTTCCTCACATTCGGTGCGGAAGGCTATCGGGTCGAACACCACGCCGTTGCCGATGACGTTGGTCGTCCCTTCCCTGAAAATCCCCGACGGGATGGACCTCAGCACGAAGCTTTTGCCCGAAAAATGGAGCGAATGGCCGGCATTGGGGCCGCCCTGGAAGCGCGCCACCGTGCTGTACCTCTCTGCGAGGACGTCCACTATCTTGCCTTTCCCCTCGTCTCCCCACTGGAGCCCGAGCACGACATCTGTCTTGTTCATTTCGTATAGCTTGATTGTTATATGGCCATGAGTATCATCACCTGCGCCACCAGCACTCTCATGAACATCGAGAGCGGATAGACGGTCGCGTAGTTGACTGATACGTATTTACTTCCGTAGGCGTTCTGCGCAAACGCGAGAACCGGAGGGTTGGTAGTGCCGCCGGTAAGCAGTCCGCAGATCTGGAAGAAGTTGAGCTTGCACAGGAAGCGGCCGACAAGGGCGATGACAACTACCGGGATGATGGTTATCAGGGCTCCGTAGAGAATCCACCACCAGCCTCCTGCCGTCAGCGAGGAGACGAAGGTGCGTCCGGCGCCGAGTCCCACGGCTGCAAGGAAGAACGAGATGCCTATCTCGCGTATCATCATGTTGGCGCTGAGCGTGGTGTAGGTCGTGATATGTGCGCGCGGTCCGAGGTGGCTGATGATGATCGCCACGATCAGAGGCCCGCCTGCCAGTCCGAGCTTGATGGGCTGGGGGATTCCCGGTATCGTAATCGGAACACATCCGAGCACGACTCCGAGGGCTATTCCGAGGAAAATTGGGAAGAGGTTCGGTTTCTCCAGGGCCGAAGCCTTGTTGCCGACCAGTTTGCCGATGGCTTCGATTCCGTCTTTCTCTCCCACGACCTGAAGGTAGTCTCCCACCTGGACTCTCAAGTCGGGCGCTGCCACGAGCTCGACTCCGGAGCGCACCACTCTCGTGATGGTGACGGCATACCTTCCCTTGAAGAGAAGTTCGCTGAGTTTCTTGCCGGTGATGGCGGCGTTGGTGATCCCCAGTCTCTTGACCGTTGGCAGACCCCTCTTGCTCTTGAGCTTCATCCAGTCGTCGAGATGCATCGGCACCTCCGCGCCGAAGATGATTCTTATCTTGTCGACGCATTTCTGGGTGGTCACTATGAGCACCTTGTCCCCTTCGCAGAACTTGAAGTCGCCGTCCGGGACGAATTCCTCCTCGCCTCTCATTATCCTTGAGACGACCATCTCGTTCTTGAGGTCGGGGGTGATCACGTCCTTGAGACTCTTGCCGATGACTGCCGGATTGGTCACTTCGCAGTGCATTCTCCTTGCGGTCTCCGCCGTGCCTTCGAGAGATTCGAGAGCCCTGGCCTCGTCGTCAAGGTTGACCTTGAAGGCGGCCTTGAACACGATGAGCAGGGCCAGTACTCCGAGCACGCCGACAGGGTAGGCCACCGCATAGGCGGAGGCGAGCCTGGACGCTTCCGTGCTGGATCCCCCGGTATCGAGCAGGGTCTGCTGTGCGGCACCGAGCCCCGGGGTGTTGGTGACGGCTCCGGACATCACTCCGACCATGGTCTGAAGGCTCTCGCCGCTGACAAGGTGAATCCCGAAAGCGGTGATGGCCGACATCAGCACGAGGCCGACTGCGAGCAGGTTGAGCTTGACCCCTCCGTTCTTGAACGATGACAGGAAGCCCGGACCCACCTGGAGACCTATCGAATAGACGAAGAGAATCAGGCCGAAATCCTTCATGAACGCCATTACCTTGGCATTCGGGACGAAGCCGAAATGCCCCATCACGATGCCCACGAACAGAATCCAGGTGGAGCCGATGGTGATCCCCCTGAAGTTGAACCTCGAGAGGAAGAGTCCTGCCGTGATGGCTATTGCAAAAAGCAGTATCGAGTATGCTGTGCCGCTGATTACCATACGAAATCGAATTTCACGTCAACCGGGATGCCTTCGAGCATCATATTGAACGTGTCAGCCTTGACGTCATCGTCGATTGCGCCGTACTTGTCCACGAACTGCCGGGCGGCTTCGACGTCTCCGTCCCCCTGGAGCTTGAGGACGTCGGACACGAGGACTCTGACTCCGTCGTTGAAGGCGTCATAGTCTATATAGTAGCAGCCGTCCTGATGGCGGTTGTAGGCTCCCGCCTGCTTGAGGTAGTTGTAGCAGATGACGTTGGCCTTGCCTACGACCTCCTCCGTGCCGAATCTCGCGGAGCGCAGCAGGGCGGTGAGGAAGGTCGCGTAACCGTCCTCCTTGGTGACAATCTCGTTGGTCTCGAACTTCCCGAGCACGTTGGATGCCAGGAATGCACCGATGGCGAGCGCCTTGACCTCCTCGATGACGTCGGCCTGGCTGTCGAGGGCCTCGCTTACGCTCCGCCCGTCGAGGGTGGTCTTCACCCCGAGGCCGTGGGCCACTTCACGGAACGCGACGTTCCAGAAGAAGGCCTTGTCGTTGACGTGCTCCCTGTCCTTGTCGCTGATGATCAGGTCCGCCGTCGGAATCAGGATGCTGTTGAACTTGGCTGAAATGACGTTCTGCATGAGTATGGTGCGAGTGCCTTTCTCCGCCTGCACCTTGGTGTCGAACGGGAGGCTGATGGCGATGTCCTTGATGCCGCAGTTCGCGGCTCCGGCGTAGTACAGCGCGTCGCATACGTAAATCGTGGAGCCTGTCCCCGGGACGAAGGTCTTGTACTCCTCCAGACTCGGGAGGCTGGCCTGGAACTTGGGCATCTGCTCGCTGAACTTGCTGAGCTGCGCGGTGCGGGAGACGTTCTTCAGCATGACATAGGCGCCATACGAACGCTTGATGCCGTGAAGCTCGTCATCCTTGCTCTCGTTCGGGCCGAGCACGAGGTCCATCTTGCTGTCTTCCATTTCCAGCCATTTGAGGGCGCTCTGCTCGTAGGAGTCGGTCCTGAGTCCCTCGGCCTTGGCGAGAAGGTATTCCCTCACGCTCGGCACGATGGTCAGGTCGGCTGCTGCGGTGAGGTAGTTGCATATCTTGCTTACGTTGTCCTTGTACGCGTCGTGATACCATACGGTGGTGAGCTTCCCCTCGTGGTCTCTGCGGATGAGGGTGTACGGGCTGTATTTGTCCGGGTCGTCGAAGGCCTCCCACTCCTCTTCCGTCATATCCGAAGGATAGAAGAGCTTGCCGGCGGGCATGTCGGAGAACCCGTCCACGAAGCTCTTGCCGGTGATTCTGTCCCAGGGGCCGTAGTTGATGGCGGCATATTCCCTTGCGCTCTGATTCTCAAGATTGTCGAGGGACTGCTTGTCGCCGAAGACCTGCTTCCAGTAGATGTTGTCGGCCTCCATCGCCGCGAACCTGTAGAGATTGAGAACCTCCTTGCCATAGATGGAGATGGCATCGACATAGGCGGAGTTCTCCGTGCCGATCTTCACCGTCTCGTACTTGGCGAAATTGCTGTCGTCTTTACGAGTCTCGCCGCACGAGACGAGCAGGGCAGTCAAAACGGCTGCTGCTATGAACGTTTTTTTCATAAAATCGAGTACTACTTTTTAACGCGCAAATATACTTAGTTTGTATCGTATTCCAAAATCGGAACGCCTCCGGCATCATCAGGGCATGTCCGCGGTGAGGCGGGTTTTCATCCAGCGGTCTCCGTGAATCCTGAACGCGAAAATCAGTCCCTTGACGCTCAGCTCCACCGCCATGGCCACCCAGTAGCCGCGAAGTCCGAGATGCGGAATCAGGATCAATGCGAGTCCAAGGCGTATCACCCACATGCTCAGAAGGTTGATGGCTGAAGGGATGAGGGTGTCGCCGGCTCCAACGCAGCAGCCGTAGGCCACGATGCTGACTCCGTACAGCAGTTCCGCCCAGGCTTCTATCCTGAGGCACGACGCTCCGAGGGAGATGACTTCCGGGTCGTGGCTCATAAGGGCCATGATCTGCGGTGCGAACGTCCACATCAGGACGGCGAGAAAGGTCATCATCGAGGCTCCCGTGATGATGGTCACCTTGGCGAAGCTCCGCGCCATCTTCTTGCGCCCAGCCCCGAGGCTCTGCCCCACGAGGGCCGTCGCGGCGTCCTCCATGCCGTAGCCAGGCAGATAGCAGAAGCCTTCGGCTATGATGGCGAACGAGTTGGCTGCAATCGCTACGGTGCCGAGCGGAGCCACTATGACGGTGGCCGCTATGTAGGCCCCTCTGGTGACGACGTTCTGGAGATAGAGCGGCCACGAGATGTCGAAGGCCCTGCGGTACAGGCGCTTGTCTTCTTCGCTCCCGGCGGCGCTCTCCTGAGCCTGCCCGCAATTCTTGAGTTCCGCGGAGGAGGTGAACACGTATATGAGGAGGAAGCCCCCCGAGCATACCATGGCGAGCCCCGTGCCGATGGCCGCACCCTTCACCCCCATCCCGAGCGCGTAGATGAATATGTAGTTGAACACCACGTCCAGCAGACACATGACCATGCTCGTGATGCTCGGGACTTTCATGTTGCCGCTGGCAATCAGCGACGCCCCGCAGAATATCGAGATCTGGAAGCCCGGCAGGAAAAAGGAATATATGCGGAAATAGGCGGTCGCATCGTCAAGGATGTCATCTC
>CAVGYS010000082.1:0-403 GCA_963633505.1 Oscillibacter sp. MSJ-31 | reverse complement strand
TGTCATCTCCGCCGCCAAGCCACCAGGGAAGCGCCTCGCTGATGGAGTATCCCGTCAGCGCGAGCAGGATGCTGAGCGCGACTACGCACAGAAGCCCCCGCCGGAAAATCCGTCCCGCCCCGGTGAAGTCGCGCGCCCCGCAGCGGTGGGCGATCTGCACGCTGAAGCCGGAGTTGTTGGCATAGCAGAATCCGCCGAGAATCCATGTGGAGGTGCTGACAAGCCCGACGGCGGCGGCCTGGGCGGAACCGAGGGCCCCCACCATCGCCGCGTCGATGTAGCTCATCAGGCACATCGACGACTGCGCGAGAATGGCCGGCAGGGCGAGAAGCAGCGTCAGCAGAAGCTGGTCCTTCCCTCCCATCTGCCCGCCGTCGCGAAGTCTGCCGAGCAATATGTCCTT
>CAVGYS010000081.1:5197-6243 GCA_963633505.1 Oscillibacter sp. MSJ-31 | reverse complement strand
CTCCCCCTCGGCCTCGAACCATTGTTCTCCGGACACGCTGTGCACCGAGATGCTCGTGTCGTTGGCACGATAGACCTTGATTTTCTTGTTCGACGGCCATTCGAGCACGTAGTTTTCTTCCTGGGTGCCGGCCCATTCCACCATCCCGAGCAGCTGGTCCGGAGCGGCCTTGCCGGAGTTCTCGATATCGAAACCGTCCAGCTCTTCGAAACAGTAGTCGGCAAGCTCTTCGAGAAGCTTTTTCTCCTTTGAGAAGCTGCGGGTGATTTGATAGCGTTTGCCGTCGGCCTCGTCATAGACGGTTCTCTCGCCATCTCCCGGGTAGAGCTCAAGCTTCCCTCCTTCCAGAGGGCGGACGCAGAGGCGGATTCCGTAGCCGTCGCCGGACGGGAGTATCTTGACGTGTATCGACGGCGAGCCTTTGACGTTCTCCAGTGACGAGCCGCCTTCAAGCAGCTCGGAGTGGATTTCGATATGCGGCGCGAGTTTGGAGAGCAGCTCCCTGAGCCTGTCCTCCGACTGGAGCGGAAAGCTCGGGAGGGAGAGCATGGCGGCAAGTATTTTTGCCTGCATCTTGTTGATGCTCACGACCGTGATGCGATTCTTGCCGGACAATCTGCAGGAAGAGGTCTCGCCCTTGTTGATGGCTTCCTTGGGGAAGTTGGACACTATCTCGTAGAATTCGCCTTTTTTCTGTATGGTCACGAGCGGGTTCTCTCCCACGACTTCGATATTGTAGTAGGGGGCGTACTCCCCGCCGAACACCCGGTCGCTTCCGATGAGCAGAGGCAGGGCCTTGGACAGTCGGGCGTAGGGACCCTCGTAGCCTCGTGACGCCGTCTGGGCGATTTTGCGATCCGTGTCGTCCATATAGTCCGGGCTTGCATTGTATTCGCTGAATGAGAGACGTTTGCCGGAGCTCCAATTGCCGCTCTTCAGGCGAGTCTGGCTTCTTATTTGGAGGACGTTGTAGAATTTGTCATAGAAATAGGCGATTCTCGTGGTCTTGTCCGCATCTTCTGTCTCTCCTTCTGCGGACGGGGCCG
>CAVGYS010000081.1:3814-5187 GCA_963633505.1 Oscillibacter sp. MSJ-31 | reverse complement strand
GTGTCTGATGAGGGCGTAATGCGGGTTCACTTCGGAAATAGGGTATCCGAAGTGCCCTTGAAGTATGGCGATGAGTTCTACGTCTATCGTCAGCCAGGCGTAAGTGCTTGCCGCAGATTTGAGTTCGTTTTCAAGCCAGGGGGGCTCGGGGAGATTGAGGTGCCGTGCGCAGAGAAGGGACGGGAAGAGCTGGTTGGATTCCTTTACCAGTTTCTTGTTCTGGAACTGTGCAATCTTGGTGAGGTCTTTCTCCGTGTCGGAGAGCTTATAACCGAGAATCAGGAAGAAGCTGAGAACCGGGTCGGAGAAGACGTTCTTGTCGGAAAAATACGAATTGCGAACTTTGAGAGCTTCGGCAAAAAGTTCCGAAGCCTCTTCGTATTGTCCGGCGTAGAGTGCCTTGATGGCATTGATTGCCGGCAGGGAGTAAAGCTTGCTGACAGGGATGGGTGAGTCGATGACCTTCCCGGTACAGGCGAAATATTTGGTCTGGATAGTGTTGAAGAAGAACCAGTAGTTGAAATGATCCTTTTCACGGCCTTTGCGCACATATCTGACGGCGAGATCGAGGCATCTCTCAAGGATTTTCGGGTCGGAGTGGTTGTATAGAAGGTGCGACAGGGTGCGGTCGAACACGTATGATGAAAATTCGTCGCAGAAGAACTTCAGGGCGTATCCGTCGAGGGCGCCGTTGTCGTTGGCGTAGCGCAGGTAGTACGCTCCCATGTCTGTGGGGAACGAGCCTGCGACCTTGTCCGCTATGTCCGTCTCTCCCTTGTGCAGGGCGCGAGCCACCGCCCAGACGAACTCGGCGTTGTTGCTTCTGTCCGGGAAGAGTTTCTCAATTTTTTTGAGCAGGCCCTTCTCGTGTTCCAAAAAGTAGGTTGCGGCGGCGAAGAATGACTGTTTTTTGATGCTGTAACCCCTCTCTCGCAGACTTACCCACTTGACGTCGATGAGCTCCGCATGGGAGAGGAAGTCGGTGACTTCTTTCAGTTTGCTGTCGTCCCAGCCGAGCCGGGCTGCTATCCTTTTAAGTTCAGGGGTGTTTATCTGCCTGACGAAATACGTCAGCAGGCAGGTCACTTCGTGGTATTTGCCGTTGAGGCAGTCTTCTGCAGAATAAGTCATGAGTGTGGGTGAAAATCTTCCGAAGGTAGCGATTCCCCGCGAGAAGTGCAATATATGAATAAGCGCGGCCCCGAAAAAGAGTCCGCGCTTTGTCCGAATGCTCCGCAGAGATTATTTCTTGCGGGCCTTGTATCTCTGATAGAACATATCAACTCGACCGGCGCTGTCGACAATCTTCATCTTGCCGGTGTAGAACGGGTGAGACGTGTTTGAAATCTCAAGCTTCACCAGAGGGTATTCCA
>CAVGYS010000081.1:935-3804 GCA_963633505.1 Oscillibacter sp. MSJ-31 | reverse complement strand
CCGTCAATGGTGATGTTCTCCCTGCTGGTGGCGCAGGAACGGGTGATGAACACCTCTTCGTTTGACATATCCTTGAAAGCTACAAGTCGGTAGTTTTCGGGATGTATTCCTTTTTTCATAATGCACTAGTGTTTTTTGAACGGACGCAAAGGTAAGAATAATTTTCGTAATTTTGCAAGCATTATGACATTGATTAAATCTATTTCCGGAATACGCGGGACTGTCGGCGGTTCTTGCGGCGAGGGACTGACCCCCGTTGACATAGTGAAGTTTACGTATGCCTACTGCGAGTGTATGCGCAGGCGTATCCCTTCTCCGTGTGGCGGCCGGCGCTACAAGGTCGTCGTGGGACGAGACGCCCGCCTGAGCGGGGAAATGGTGGAGCAGCTGGTGTGCGGCACCCTTGTCGCCTGCGGCGTGGATGTCGTCAAGTGCGGACTTGCCTCCACCCCCACGACCGAACTTGCGGTGCGCTTCGCATCAGCCGACGGCGGCATCATCATCACGGCCAGCCACAACCCCCGCCAGTGGAATGCCCTCAAGCTTCTAAACGAGCACGGGGAGTTCCTCACAGCCGCCCAGGGGCAGGAGATTCTCGACCTGGCGGAGAGCGGAGAGTTCGACTTCGCACCGGTGGATGAACTGGGCCACGTCACCGAACACGATTTCACCGATGAACATGTCGATTCCGTGCTGGCGCTGGAAGCCGTTGACGCCGAGGCGATAAGCAAAGCCGGATTCAAGGTGGTGCTGGATTCCATCAACTCTGTCGGCGGCATCATAATGCCCTGCCTGCTTGCCCGTCTCGGAGTGGAGTGCATCACTCTCAACGCCGAGCCGACCGGCGATTTTGCTCACAACCCCGAGCCGCTTCCCGCCAATCTCACGGCCCTCAGCGCCGAGGTGGTGCGCGAGAAGGCGGACCTTGGAATAAGCGTGGATCCGGATGTGGACAGGCTCGCCTTCATCTGCGAGAACGGGGAGCCGTTCGTGGAGGAATACACCCTCGTGTCGGTCGCGGACTACCTGCTCGAAAGGGCTGAAAAACAGGGAATTATGCCGCGCAACACGGTGTCCAATCTCAGCTCGTCCAGGGCGCTGCGCGACGTCACGGAAGCTCACGGAGGGACTTACTACGCCGCGGCGGTCGGAGAGGTCAACGTCACGACCAAGATGCACGAGGTCGGCGCGCTCATCGGGGGCGAGGGCAACGGGGGAGTGATCTACCCGGCCAGCCACTACGGACGCGACGCGATGGTGGGGGTGGCCCTGTTCCTTAGCAACCTCGCACACAAGAAAATGAGCGTGAGCGCCTACAAGGCGACGCTGCCGCAGTACTTCATCGCCAAGAACAGGATCGAACTCAGCGACAAGTCGCTCATAGACAAGATTCTTTCCGCTCTCAAGGAGCACTTCTCCTCCGAGAAGGTCAACACCATCGACGGGGTGAAGGTGGATTTCGAGGCCGAGAGGAAGTGGGTGCATCTGCGCCGCTCCAACACCGAGCCGATCATCCGCATCTACTCTGAGGCTCCGACCGAAGCCGAGGCGCAGAAGCTGGGCGAGGAAGTGGTGGCGCTTGCCAAGAAGCTGATAGGCTGATGTTTTCATTCAGGACAACTCCCATAGAGGAGCAGCTGGACCGCAGTCTCCGGGAGGGGAGGGTGGCCTGCCTGTGCACGCAGAACTGCTGGAATCCGTCCACCGGCCGATACCTGTACGACATATTCAGGGAGCGGGGCAATCTGGTCCGCCTGCTGCGTCCGTCGGGGAGCGAACTGTCCCCGGAGACCAAGCATATCGATTTCAGCGCAGAGGACCTCGAGGGAATCGACGCCGTGGTCGTGGAAATCCAGGACAGTGGGGCGCGGTATTTCAACTATACCAGGGACGTGATGCGGCTGCTGTCGATGTGCGCCCGCCGCGAGGAGGGCCCGTCGGTCTATGTCGTGGATCATATCAATCCGGCAGGCAGGGTGGTGGAGGGGACGATTCCCGCCATCGATTCCGACATCTGGACGCCGAAGGTCGCGCACCGGCACGGACTCACTCTCGGGGAGCTTTGCAGTCTGTATTGTAATGAGATAGGCGCGCGTTTTCCGCTTCACGTCATCTCGGCCCTGAGCTCCTCTTCGCGCGAGATTCTGCCGTGGGTGATTGCTCCGGCATCCGATATCCCGGGGATGTTCACCTGCGAGATGTATTCGGGCGGAGGCCTGTGGAACAACACTTCCGTCACTCCGGCCATCGGGACGGCCCGCCCTTACGAGTATTTCGGGGCTCCGTTCATCCGCTGCGAAGACGTGCGCTTCCTGCCTGTGCCGGAAGGGGTGCTGATGCGGCCGTGCACTTTCATGCCCGCCGCCGGGCGTTATGCCGGGCAGGAATGCCGGGGCTATCAGATAATGCTCCTTCCCGGGGCGCAGTACCATTCGCTCCTGCATACGTTGCAGCTGATGCGTTATTTTGCGGATCACTATTCGGAGTTCGAAACGTATGATTCGCTCTTTGTCAAGGTGGCGGATCCGGTCATCGCCGAGTACCTGCACGGAAGACTGACCTTCGACGTGGTGCAGGAACATGTCAAGGCGGAGGAGCAGAAGTGGATACGCAAGGCCAAGCGCTTCGTCCTGTATGACGACGTGCCGTACAGAATGAAGTAAATTTTTGCTTCGGGGGCTTGTGGAATCGAAATTTATACTTACCTTTGCATTCCCAAGACGAGAAACGGTGGGTTCGTATAACGGTTAGTACTCGAGATTCTCAATCTCGCAATAGGAGTTCGATTCTCCTACCCACTACCAGAAATGTCGGCCAAAGTTTTGGCCGACATTTTTATATGCTCGTCCCGCCTGCTTATTTTTGGCGG
>CAVGYS010000081.1:0-873 GCA_963633505.1 Oscillibacter sp. MSJ-31 | reverse complement strand
GAGTCTATCTGGTGACCTCCAGCCGCAGCCGTGCGGATATGGAACGTGAGGCGGGGAATTGAAAAAAGGGCGTCCCCCGTATAAGACAGGGAACGCCCGATTCAGATGTCAGTTTTTAGCTTATTCATACTCTCCGGCCGGATGCTTGACGTCCCTCACGGCGACATCCCAGACCTTGCAGCACAGATCCTTGCCGTCCGGTCCCTCGACGTAGAGGGTCACGACATAGCGTGCGTTGTCCTTGGCGTATTCGTGCACCGGATTCTGCTCCGTCGAGCTGGTCCCGTCACCGAAATCCCATCTCCATGAAGTGATGTTGCCGTAGCTGCGGTCGCGGAAGGCCACGAGCCTGCTGTGGTCAATCACCTCGTGGGTCCATGCCGCTTCCACCGGCTTGCGGAACTGCGCTTCCAGCGGCATCAGGGTGAAAAGCCTTTCCATCGAAGCGTTGCCGAACATCCTGTGGTGCTGCGAGAGGTTCCAGAACCCGCTGTTCCCCTTGCCGCCGTCGTAGTCTATCACGGCCCAGCACAGTCCTATCTTCTTGCCTTCGTAGAGCCTGCTCTCGGTGGAGTAGGCCGGCCCGTCGGGACTCGCGAAGTCGAACGGAGTGATGTAGAACTCGAACTTGAGGACTCCGCTCTCCCCGTGCTTGAAATCGTAGCTGTAGGCGTAGTTGGCGTAAGGCAACTCCTTGAGCCACTGCTGTGTGCCCCACACCATCGTCCAGGACTTGCCCGGAGTCGGAGGGGTCATGATGTGATAGTTTTGCGCATGCACGTTCTGCAGCTGGAAGAATGCGTCGAAACGGCTGAGCACCTCCTCGTTGAGCCGGAACTCATCCACGTGCGGACCTCCGGTGTGGTCTCCGTC
>CAVGYS010000080.1:0-6277 GCA_963633505.1 Oscillibacter sp. MSJ-31 | reverse complement strand
TACGGCACCATACACCGCCTCGCTTCCGACGGATCCGTCAAAGGTGTGGGGCATTGTTGCATCGGGTTCAGTTACAGCCGGATAGAAAACCTGCGGGCGGACACCCATGCGGACAACATCCCTATGCAGAGACTTCTTGAGAAGGAAGGTTTCATTAGATGCGGGGTCATACATCTGGAAGACGGCTCCCCGCGCATCGCGTACCAGAAGTCCAATCCGTTGAAGGACAGGATTCAAGAACTTGTCTGCCCCCGTTTCCTCAACGAAGACAGATACCGGAAAGGACACATCGGAATAATCAACGCATTGCCTGGCACAAAGATTCTCGGCGTGCATGTTCCGGAGCTGAAGGCATTGGCCGCGGCTCTGCGCAAAGAGGGCAAGGTGGAGGCTACTCTTGAATATTTTGTACGACAGGCAGGAACGTCCTGCAAACCCGACGCGGCGGACAGGCTCTGCTACGAGGAGAAGATCCTTTGGGGACTCCTGCTCGGCAGGCTCAAATGTTCTCCGGAAGAGCTGTTCAGGCAAGTGTCGGCCTTTATTCCATACATCGCCAATTGGGCGGAATGCGACACGTTCTGCTGCAACGCCAGATGGAAGGTGGGCAGCGAAAGCCTGTGGAATTTCATAGTCCCCTATTTCAGGGGCCTCAACGAGTTCGAAGTGAGATTCGCCGTGGTGACCGCGATGACCAGGTTTCTCGATGCCCGGCATATAGACAGAACTTTCCAAATGATCGCGGGTCTAAAATACGACAGTATTGCCAGCGCTTATTACGGGATGAAAGTCAGGCCCTATTATGTCAAGATGGGAGTCGCATGGCTGCTGGCGACAGCATTGGCGGCCGATCCCGGAAAGACCCGGACTTTTGTCAAAGAATATGGCTGCAAGGGGAATTCCCTGCCGGAGGATGTGATGAAGCTTTACATCCGCAAGGCCCGGGAATCATTCAGGACCAGAGGTTTGGAGCCTGTTTAGCAAACCGTTCCCCCGGATGGGGTTTGAAACGGCTTCTTATTTTCCGAACAGCCAGCGAAGGCGCTCTTCCGTATAGGGCTGCTCGCATGTCGTCTGATGCGACCACTGCTCGGAGGCGGGAATTATCGTGCAGGAAGCGTAGCCTCCTGCGGCATTTGATGCTCTCGCAGAATGCCTTGGCATCCTCATAGGCGATCCTTATCACCTCGTCGGACTCGCTCATTACAGTTCATACACGCATTGAGCTGAAAGCTGCCGCATCAGCGGTTCCCGGCTTCCCGGTATCGGCTCTGGCCATCGATACCGCCATTCCCTCATGAGTATTTGGAAGTCCGTTTGAAGGGGAATTAATTTTATCTGAATCACTTCCCGGCAAGCGCTGCCTCGGAAGAAGTCTCCAGCAGGAGCAGTTCCTTTTTGACCTCCAGGCCGCCGGCGAAGCCTGTCAGCGTGCCGTTTGAGCCGATGACCCTGTGGCAGGGGATGATGATGCCGATACCGTTGGCTCCGATGGCCTGCGCCACAGCCCGTACAGCGCGCACATCGCCCACTCTCTGTGCAATCTCCTTGTAAGTCCTTGTCTGTCCGTAAGGTATCTCAAGGAGTGCGTCCCACACTCTTCTCTGGAAAGGAGTCCCGACCTCGTGCAGAAGGAGGTCGAAAGTCCTGCGCCTGAGGGTGAAATATTCGTCAAGCTGCGTTTTCGCCCTCTCTATGACCGGTGACGGCCCTTCCCTGAATCCGGCGTTCAGCAGTCTGAGCAGTCTGCGCTCGTTCTTCTCGGCGCACGGCTTCCCGCCCCAGTCGCAAAGGCACAGGGCCTTGCCGAGCGAGCCCAGGACGATTTCCCCGAAAGGGGAGTCATAGCGCTGAATGCGGATTTCCTCAGTCATATCAGCGGACTAAGGTACGAAAAAAGGTTGCTCTTTTTAAAAAATGGTTGGCATTGAGCCGGGATTTCGTTACTTTTGGAGTCGATCAGTGAATTGCACATGTCCATTTTTGAGATAGCTTCGCCGCTTGAAGCCGTGTTCCCGCTCTATGAGAATCAGATTCTGCTGCTGATTCCCGCCCGTTGCAGGAATCTGACGGAGTGCGAATACGAAAACTTCCGTCAGTCCCTGTCATCCCGAGGTTATGACTTCATATACCTGCCGAGGCTATTGCAATCCATATCCGCCGAGCTTCTGGATTATTTCATCCCCGGACAGACCGACAGGACGGAGACGTCATGCGATGAAGTGCAGAATAGGATTCTCGGCGAATTGGGGCTGAGCCTGTCCGAGCCTGCGGCACTGATGAATGAGTATGGGAGTCTGATTGGATTCAGGGCAGAAGAGGAGGGGGAAGATATAGAGAAATTTCTGCGCGCGCTGGAACGGTTCATAGGGCAGAGTTCATTGTATCGCCGCGAGCTTGATAATAAAATCTGCGCATCGCCGTGTTTCCCGACGATGCTGAAGACGGCCGAATCTTATGACGAGGAGTACTCTTCTGATCTTCTCATAGGCGAACTCCAGAAGGTTCAGGAGTCAAAACTCAGGGAACTGGGGCTCAGTGAGTCCGCTCTGCGTTTCATCCTTGGCCGAGTGACTCCGAAACTCTCCAGGCTCAGAATTACACGCTGTTCAAAGATTGTCCTTGACGATTACGCCGGGAGGGAGATTAAACTGGACGACAAGACAAAAGCCCTGTACTTCCTGTATCTCCGCCATCCGGAAGGCATAGCGATAAAAGCTCTTCGTGACCACAGCGACGAACTGATGGATCTTTACCAGTCCATTTCCGGAAGGGATGACCCGGAGTCCATGATGAAGACGATTACGAATCTCACGGACCCTTTCCAGAACAATGCGAACATAAGCCTCTCCCGCATCAAGAAAGCTTTCTGCGACGCCTTTACCTCGACTCTCGCCAGTCAGTATTATGTTGGCGGGGAACGCGGCGAGTCACGCAAGGTCGCCATTGACCGTAGTCTGGTGATATGGGAAACCATAAGGTGAGACTATTTCTTCTTCGTATCTGTCTTGAAGAAATCCTCCATATCCTTCATGCGGCCTACAGGTGCCATGCAGCAGTAGTTGATTGTCGAATTCGCAAGGACAGCTCCCATTTCTCTGGCACCTTCCAGGGTCGCGTCAAAATTGAGGGCGTTTTTGATTTCCAGCTCGCTTGCCACTTCCACGGCATCCTGATTCGCTCCGATGTAAGCGAAAGTCCATCCTGATTCCCTCTTTTCTGAAACGAGTTTTCTTATGTTCGCTCCGGAGTATTCCTCGCTGGAGTTCTCCATCCCGTCGGTGATGACGGTCACAAGAACCGCATCCCCTCTCTTCGTGGCTTTTCCGAGCTCTCGTATGGATAATCCCATGGCATCATGAAGGGGAGTGGCGCCGCCCGGCTGATATTCTTCCTGTTTTATGTCCTCGATGTTCTCAACCGGCACTCTGTCCCGTACCGTGCGGACGCCTCTGATTCCGTTTCCCTCAAAAACGACGAGCGATACGAAGCAGTTCTGTTCCGGGTTCATCTTCTGGGCTTTCCTGATTCCCTGAATCGTTTCGTTTACTGCGGATACGGCCTGGCGTGCAATGGTATGCATCGAACCGCTTTCGTCAAGAATGATAAGATTGTAGATGTTCTTTGTTTCCATAACGTGTCGATTTGTTTTTGTGATTTACGGAAGCAAAGATATCGGGGATTCCTGCCTTTGGGGGAATAGATGCAAGGCTTGCAGTTTACCGTTTATTTGCCTACTTTTGTTCATGGCTGAAGTGTGCCATTTTGTTTCATAAACTGTTTGCTTGCGAAACCTGAGTAGGTAATTTTTAAAAAATGAAGATAGTTTATCTGGACTCATCCACGCTGGGTGACACCCCTCTGGATGAGATTCGCTCCCTCGGGGAGCTTGTCACATATCATACCAGCACGCGGGAGGAGTCCCTTGAGAGAGTAGGGGACTGCGAGGTGCTGATGGTAAACAAAGTGATTGTGGACGAAGAACTTATGTCCCGTGCCCCGAAGCTCAGGCTCGTCTGCGTGGCTGCTACCGGGGTCAACAACGTGGACCTTGAAGCCGCCGCGCGGCGCGGCGTCATCGTGCGCAACGTGGCGGGGTATTCCACCGATGCGGTGGTGCAGGCCACCTTCACCCATCTTCTCGCCCTGCTGGGCAATGCCCGCTATCTTGATGATTACGTGCGCAGCGGGCGTTATTCGTCTTCCGGCATATTCACCGAGGTTTCGCATCCGTCGGTGGAGTTGACCGGGAGGACCATGGGAATCATAGGCTTGGGCACCATCGGCTCACGGGTCGCATCCATTGCCTCCGCCTTCGGGATGAAGGTCGTGTATTTCTCGACTTCCGGCACTTCCCACAACCATGATTATCCTAGCCTGCCGCTCGACGAGTTGCTGCGCTGTGCTGACGTGGTGAGCATCCACTCTCCGCTCAACGAGCGTACCAGGGGGCTTGTCGGAGAGGCCGAGCTTCACAAGATGAAGCGCAGCGCGGTGCTGCTCAACCTCGGGCGGGGAGGGATAGTCGATGAGGCTGCGCTCGCCAGGGCTCTGGACGAGGGGGTGATAGCCGGAGCGGCACTGGACGTATTTGAGAATGAGCCGCTTCCGTCCGACAGTCCTCTGCTGCGTCTGGAGCATCCGGAGCGCATCCGTTTCTCTCCGCACAGCGCATGGGCCAGCACCGTTTCTCTTCCGAGGCTCGTGTCGATGGTGGCGGACAATATCCGCAAGGGCTGGTAGGGCGGAGTCAGAAGAGATAGCCGCTGTTGATGTAGAACGCCCCGTTGCCGTCCTGCCTGTGGAGCGGGCTGGTGACGGGGTAGAATCTGCTAAGCGGCACCCCTCCCTCCAGCGCGAGGATGAAGTTCTCGTTGAGGATGATCCTGAATCCGGCCCCCGCCGTGACGTGGGGGACATCGTGTCCGTTGCCCTTCTGCATATAGGCCTCGTATGAGGCTCTCTCCGATTCGTCTCCCCGGAATGTCATGTCCCTGCCCCGGGTGACCATCGTCCCGTCGCTGAAGACGTTCAGAGCGAGCGAGAGATTCTCTCCGAAGAGGGTGAAGTCGTAGAATCTCCACCGCAGTTCGGCCACGTAGCTGGCCATGTCCAGGCCCACGACGCGGTTGCGCATGATGCCGCGAACGGTGCGGTAGCCTCCCATCCCGTCGCGGTCGCAACTCTCGCCCATCAGGGTGATGAACGGGAGAACGGAGTAGGGCGCGGAGCTTCCGAAGTTGCCTTCGTAGTTGAGCCTGTAGGCAAACGTCAGGGTGTTGTTCCCGATGAGAGGGAAATACTGTCGCATCGTCAGGGAGTAACGGTAGAACTCTCCGCTGCTTCCGAGCCATCGCGGCGCGAGCATCAGGTGTCCCTCTGCCCAGATTCCCCGGGTCGGGGCCCCCTCCTTGTCGCGGCTGTCATATACCACGCCGAGCCGGACGCTGCTGAAGAATCCGCCGTCCGCCTCATCGTCGCCTATCAGCCCCCAGCTGCGGTATTTCTCGAAAAGGGTGGGCTCGCTGTCCGGGAAACGGTTGCAGTCGGCCTTGCCCTTGTTGAGGCTGGCGCGGTCGATCGTCCCTTCCTTTATGTAGCGGAAGTGGTAGCCCGCCTCCCAGGACCAGTGTCCGCCGAGGCTGCCGAGCAGGTCCGTCTTGCCGATGAACTGGCTGCGGTTCACCTTATAATAAGGGCTGTAGAGGAATTGAGCGGGATCCTGCGGGCCTTTGGCGTTGTCTTTGCCGAGGGCGACCCTGTCGTGGTCGTACCAGGAAGCGTATCCGTTGAAGCCGTAGAAGTCGAGGGCCTTGTCGAGGGAGAGCACCAGCGAGGTGGACCAGCGCACTCCCGGGATGAGCTTCTTGTTGTCGTGCATCAGGAAGTACTGCTGCGAGCCTTTGGTGAAGAGGGAGGCTTCGAAGTAGGTCTTCGAGGCGTAGTTGGGGTAGAGGCTGCCGTCACCGTAGTCGAAGAGGTTGGCGAACGCTCCGTACTGTATGCCCTTGTCGGCGTCGAACGCGGCGAGCGGCAGGGCGAGAAAGCCGTATCCGCGCTTCGCCCCCGTGCTGTCGGGTTGCTCCTCCACTCTGTCGGTCGTAGTGACGGCTCCGGCCGGCACAAGGGAGAAAAATAGGCATAGAAGGGCGTAGGGTGCTATCTTTTTCATTTTTTTGCTTATCTCTAAAGGTCTGATTTTCAGGGTGGCGAAAAAATATTAAAAAAACTTCAAAATTTTTTTGGAGAATAAAATAAAAGCATTACCTTTGTATCC
>CAVGYS010000079.1:4145-6281 GCA_963633505.1 Oscillibacter sp. MSJ-31 | reverse complement strand
GCCATATAGGGCTTTACCGCAACGAGAAGACGCACACTCCGGTGGTATATTACTGCAAACTCCCGGAAGACATCAGCCAGAGGCTCGTCGTCGTCACTGATCCGATGCTTGCGACCGGAGGCAGTTCGTGCGACGCTCTCTCGATGCTCAAGGAGCGCGGTTGCACAAATATCCGTCTCATGTGCCTCGTGGCGGCCCCGGAGGGCATCAAGAAAGTGCAGGAGATGCATCCCGACGTCGATATTTACGTGGCGGCCGTGGATGAACGTCTCAACTCCGACGCCTACATCGTCCCAGGTCTCGGCGATGCCGGAGACAGGATTTTCGGAACGAAATAAAATCGCAGACACACATACCAACATACCAAAAAAGCGCCCCGTTTCGGAGCGCTTTTATTGTTACGTGTGCAGACAGCATCAATAATTGTCGTAGTACTTCGCCTCCCGAGGTGAGACCTTGGACATGTTGTCCAGCAGATCCTGATTGGTCTTGTACTCGTCCATGAGCTGAAGCATGAAATTCATGGCCTCGGTCGGATTCATGTCGGCGAGAAGCTTGCGCAGAATCCATATCCTCTGGCTCTGATCCTTCGGATAGAGGAGGTCATCGCGTCTGGTTCCGGACAGAAGCACGTTGACGGCCGGGAAAATCCTCCTGTTGGCGAGTGTCCTGTCAAGCTGGATTTCGCTGTTGCCGGTTCCCTTGAACTCCTCGAAAATCACGTCGTCCATCTTGGAGCCGGTCTCCGTAAGAGCCGTAGCCAAGATCGTGAGAGAACCGCCGCCCTCGATGTTTCGGGCCGCTCCGAAGAAACGCTTCGGCTTCTGCAGGGCGTTCGCGTCCACACCTCCGGTCAGCACCTTTCCGGATGCCGGCTGCACGGTGTTGTATGCGCGGGCGAGACGCGTGATGGAATCCAGAAGGATAACCACGTCGTGTCCGCACTCCACAAGCCTGCGGGCTTTTTCGATGACCATGTTGGCCACCTTCACGTGCTTCTCGGCCGGTTCGTCGAAGGTGGAGGCCACCACCTCGGCCTTGACCGAGCGCTGCATGTCGGTCACCTCCTCCGGACGTTCGTCAACGAGGAGCACGATTTCGTAAACCTCCGGATGATTGTCGGCTATGGCATTGGCGATACTCTTGAGCAGCAATGTCTTACCGGCCTTTGGAGGAGAGACGATAAGCATTCGCTGACCCTTGCCGATAGGGGAGAACATATCCACGATGCGGCAGCTCTTGTCCTTCTCGTGTCCGTTGCCCAGAAGATTGAATTTCTCGTCCGGGAAGAGAGGGGTGAGAAAATCG
Organism: Oscillibacter sp. MSJ-31; assembly: GCA_963633505.1. Lineage (GTDB taxonomy): Bacteria > Bacteroidota > Bacteroidia > Bacteroidales > UBA932 > Cryptobacteroides. The sequence goes on along the minus strand of CAVGYS010000079.1, from coordinate 4,973 downwards.
AACGGAACCCTGTCCCGGATAAATTCCGGAGTGCGGCCGTTGACGGACTTCACGCTCGCAAGTGGGAAATATTTGTCTCCCTCGCGCGGCGGGCGAATCTCGCCGGTCACGGTGTCTCCGCTCTTCAGGGCATTCATCTTGACCTGCTGCTGGGACACGTATATGTCATCGGGGGAGTTGAGATAATTGTAATCGGATGAACGCAGGAAACCATATCCGTCAGGCATAATCTCGAGCACCCCGGACGCTTCCACGGTGCCTTCGTAATATATCGGCGCGGGACGCGGCTGGTTGTTCTGCCGGTTCGGCTGAGGCATTTGCTGCGGCTTCTGCGCCTGAGGGACGGCACGCTCGTTCGCCTTTTCCTGCACCTTCGCCTGCACCTTCTCGAGCACTTTCTCAAGAGAGCGGCTGTCACCCATTTTCTTTGACGGCTGCTCATTCGCTTTGTTTTCAGGGACAGAAGGTTTCACGGCGACGGTCTCCGCAGTCGCCTCCACAGAAGAAGGCGTGTTTTGTTCACTTGCCGGAGCCTCCAATCCCTGCTCTACCGGGAAAAGCTGCGGGGCTGCATTCTCCTGTTGTCTGTTCTTAGGCTTGCGACCGCGTTTTTTGGGCTGAGAGTCGGACTGCGGCTGTTCGCCCTCCGTCTTCTGGACAGGCTTCTGTGCGGTTTTCTGCGGTTTGCGCCCCGGCTTGGACTTCTCCTTTTTCTCGGTCTCGGACGGCTTCTGACCATCTTTAGGGCTGTCCGCATCCGCGGCTTTGGCCTCGACGGCGGCATTCTTCTGCTTTGGCGGACGGCCTCAGCGCGCCTTCGGCTTCCCC
>CAVGYS010000079.1:0-4135 GCA_963633505.1 Oscillibacter sp. MSJ-31 | reverse complement strand
ACATTGTGTTCTGTCGCTATTGACTCAAGCTGCTCCCGTGTCATCGCGTTCAGTTCCGTAAGTCTGTGTGGCATAAATAAACGATAATAAATAAATGATTCCCGGTGTCAGATCCACAGGGCGACTTTTTAATCGTGCAAATATAGCGAATTTATTTTAGTTATCCCAATAACTGTCGCTCTTCTTGAAGCGGAGAAGGTCCGCGAGCGCGGCGGCATTGGCGGCAATTCGGAAACTATAAGATTTCCAAGTGCCGAGAGGAACCCAGCTTACGGCGATATTGAAGCAGTGCAGGTCATAAGTCGCGCTAATCTGGGTCGAAGTCACCTGTTTGGCGATGAAATCATAGCCGGAAGACGCCGTGAATGACATCCTCGGGGTCAGCTTCAGCGAGCCGGAAACCTGCATCGAGGCACTATACCTGTCATTCGTCATCAGCTTGGCGAGTTCCGCGTCATAGGAATAGCTGCGCGACAGGCTGAAGTTCGCGCTGAAGTTCAGGCTCCACGGAGCATTGGGATTGGTATAATAAAGCCATCCCCCCGGAATATACTCTCCGGTCACGGGATGATAGTAATTTCTCTGATAGGCGCTCCCTCCGCCGGAAGAGGAGCCTCCCGTGCGTGTCTTGGAACCGTCGTTCCCGTTGATCGTGCCCTTGCCTGAGATGGAATAGGAGGCGGAGGCGCTCACGTTGGTGAGCCTGGCAAGCCCCTGTCCCTTGGTGATGGCGAAAGAATTGACTTTCCTGCTCCCCGGCCCGATGGCGTAGGGGTCGAAGCCGGCGCTCGCGCTCAGGGAGATCTTGTTGAAGAGCGAGGTTGACATGGACATCGACACGGTGCTCATTTTCAGGGAGTCGGCAAGGAAATTATAGCCCGTGTTGAACGTCAGCTGATCGATCAGCTTCACCTTCTTGACCCCGGAGCCTGTCGTGTCGGCATAGTCTCTGACCTTGGCTTCAAGATTGTTGCCTATGCTAAGGGATGCCGTCGCGGACCTGCCCCTGCTCGGAGGGGAGTACATCTGCCCGGAATACACGTTGTACTGGTATTCCTGCTCCGTACCCGAATTGTCGGTGTAGTGCAGCGTGCGGTAACCGTTGGCATACGTGCCTTTCTCCGGGCTCAGGGACATCGAAAGGGAGGGGGAGACGACGTGCCGTATGGCCTGGAGCTTGTTCTGTTTGCCGAAATTCAAAGTTCCATAGAGCCGGGTGCTCATCGACGTGGAGAAAGAGTAGTTCTGCGTGATGCCGAGCGTGCCGAACTGCCTTCCTTCCTGCAATTCCACCTTGTCGGTCTCGGAATTATATACGTATTCATTCTTGCGGAAGAACCAATTCTGCCCGTACTGCACGCTCGGAGCAATGCTTATGTACTTGAACAGCTGGAAGTTCGGCAATCCTATCGAAAAATTGTGCGTCATTCCGTTCTGCATGCGGTCGAGGAGTCCGGGCTGCTTGAATTCCGACGACTTGAACGAGATCTTGTTCTGGAGCGAGGTGCTGTAGCCGAAAGAAATCTTCTCGTAGAACGCCTCCTTGCCGGCGCGCACCTTCTTCTTGAACGGATAGAAGGTCGAGACGGAGAAGGTTATGTTCGGGAGGGTGAAGGTGTAGGAGGAGTCTCTGGAGTTCTGACTGTGCAGGGCGTTGAGACTGAAGTTGAACTTGCCCTCCCAGTTCCTTGAATATGAGATGGATGATGATGCCTGGGTCTGGAGGGCCTGGCTGATGTTGGTGGAATTGTAGCGGTTGTTGGAAGGGCTCTGGAAGTTGACCGAGGCGCTGAACGTGGAGCCCGGATGAGCCTTGGAATCCTGGGTATGCGACCACTTCACTCCGAAGTTCTTCGTCTGGAAGAACTCCGAGGTGCCCTTTTCACCCGTCTGGTCATTGGAATAGTTCACCGCGAACGAGCCGTTGAACTTGTAGTTGACCTTGTAACGGGAATTGAGGTTGACCGCCCAGGAACCGAGGGTGAAATAATCCCCGGTGACGGACAGGTCGAGGTAATCGCCGAACACGAAATACATTCCGAGATCGCGCATGTAGAAGCCGCGCGCCTCCTCCTCTCCGAAGGTCGGCATCAGAAGTCCCGTGGAGCGCTGGGGACGCTTGGGGATGAAGCCGAAGGGAAGTCCGATAAATGGTATCTTCACGTCCTCCACCACCATGTACGCAGGGCCGAAAATCGTCTTCTGGCTCGGCTGCCGGATTATCTTGGCGCTGGTGAGAGCCAGATAATAATGGGGGTTGGCCGCATCGCAGACCGTATATTTGCCGTTGGTCAGATTGATCGACTGGTCCTGCATCATCTTGATGTTGTTGCCGTGGATCGAAGCCTCCTCCTCCGTAGTGGTCATGTTGGTGATGCGGGCTTTCCTGGAGTTGAAGTTGTAGCGCACCTCCTCCATATTATATGTCTTCTCCCCCTGCTTCATCACAGGCCGTCCGACCCATTCCCCTTCGGTGCTGTCGTAGTTGCCGCGCGCGAAGACCACCCCTGTCTTCATGTCATACTCCATGTAGTCGGCGGTGAGTTCCATGTCCTGATATTTGACCGTCACGTCGCCGTAGTAGTAAATCTTGCGCTGACCGCCGGTGAACACCTCCACGATCGAGTCCTTGGCGGCGGAAAAGGCCGGCCTTTCAAGAGAACTCTTCCCGAGCATCGCGATGGAATCGACGCGGTGGATGGAATCAGCCCTGTGGGCGGAATCCCTGCGGGCGAGCTCGGCCGAATCGGGCGGCACGACCTTCTTCTGAACCATCACCCCGTATGCCGAAGCGCGCGGACGGCGGCTTTGTGCCTGCGAGACGCATACGCTGAGCGTGAAGAGCGTCAGCATCAGGGTGAATATGTGTACGGCCTTTCTCAACTGAAAGAAAAATTCGTATATTTGCTAACCTGCAAAAATAGCATATTTATTTGAAACGCACAATCTGCATAATTACGGCCGCGCTCGTGCTCTGCGCGGAGATGGCAGCCGGAAGTTTCGGCCTGTCCACGGTGGTGATAGACGCCGGCCACGGCGGGAAGGACTCGGGCTGCGTCAGCGCTGACGGGAAGACATACGAAAAGACGCTCACGCTCGACATCTCGCGCAAGCTCTCCGACCTTATAAAAGAAGCATACCCGGACGTCAAGGTCATCCTGACAAGAGACAAGGACGAGAGCGTCAACTTGAGCGACAGGGCAGCCAAGGCCAACAGCGCGAACGCCGACCTTTTCATCTCCATCCACATCAATGCGGCGCAAAGCAAATCCCCCAACGGGTTTTCGGTGCACGTGCTCGGCCAGTCGTCCAACAAGAACAGGGACCTCTTCGCGAACAACATGGAAGTGTGCCGCAGGGAGAACTCCGTCATAATGCTCGAAGACGACTACAGTACCAAATACAGCGGCTTCGACCCCTCCGACCCCGAATCCTACATTTTCATGGCCCTGACGCAGAACTCCCATCTGGAGCAGAGCCTAAAATTCGCCCAGATGGCAAGCACGCATCTCAAGAAAGGCCCCGTCAAGGGCGACAGGGGAGTCTCGCAGGACCCGTTCCTCGTGCTCTGGAAAACGGCGATGCCCTCGGTGCTCGTGGAACTCGGGTTCATCTCCAACGCCTCCGACCTCGCCATACTCAAGCAGGCCTCAAAGCGGCAGGAACTTGCAGGGTGCCTGTTCGAGGCCTTCAAGTCATACAAGGAAAGCTATGATTCGAGCCTTGGAACCCCGGCCGGGAAGGCTGCTCCGACGGAGAGCGTGGTGAAATCCGAAACCCCCTCCTCCTCATCATCCGGGCAGGGCGAACTCTGGGGCATACAGATATTCGCCACCTCCGCGCCCGTAAGACAAAGGGACTGCGATTTCCTCGGATACGAGCCGGTCTGCATCAAAAGCGGCAAGTTATACAAATATTATATCTGCACCGGGCAGGACAAGTCCAAGCCGAGCGCGGCGCTCAAGACGGTTAAGAAAAAATATCCCGACGCTTTCGTGTCACGCGTGCAAGGCGCTCCAACGGATATCGACAAGTAGAAAGCCCTGATTTTTCGGATTGTTCCAAAATGGAATAATTCCAAATTGATGACAATTCAAAAACAAGACTTTACAAATATTTGTCTATTGTAACTATC
>CAVGYS010000078.1:0-6437 GCA_963633505.1 Oscillibacter sp. MSJ-31 | reverse complement strand
CTTCGAGAGCATCAACGCCACGGTGAACCTGGTCGATCCGTCGGAGCTTGAAAACGCCTCCGTCTATCACGCGCTCAGGGACCTTGCCGGCAAGGTATTCCCTTACGTCAAATCTTTCATGGCCGGACTCGGACAACAGACAGCATAGGACATGAGCAGAATCATACTTATAGAAACTTCCACCTCCCTCTGCTCAGTAGCGCTTGAGCAGGACGGACGGATCGTATCCGCAAGGGAGAGCGACGTCCCCAAGGCGCACGCCGCGATGACGGCGCCGTTTGTCAAAGAAGTGCTTGACAGGCAGGGACTTGCCGTAAGCGACTGTGACGCGGTATGCGTCAGCGCCGGCCCGGGCTCCTACACCGGTCTCCGCGTGGGCGTATCCACCGCCAAGGGCCTCTGCTTCGCATCCGGACTCCCGCTGCTCGCCGTCGGCACCCTCGACCTACTCGCCCGTCAAGCCATCGAGGGCGGCCTCCCGGAGGGTGTAAAGCATATCATCCCGATGGTCGATGCACGCAGGATGGAAGTTTACTGCGCCGTCTATTCTCCCGATGGGAAACGCCTCACGGAAGTGGAGCCCAAGGTGGTCGAAGAAGGGACTTTCAGGGAGATTCTATCGGAAGGACCGGCGGTCTTCATCGGAGACGGTGCTGAAAAATGCAGGGAGACCGTCGCCTCGCCAGGCTCGCTCTTCATCCAGACCTGCCCCAAGGCATCGGCCATGGCTTCCCTGAGCGAAGAAGCCCTCAGGAGGGGCGAGATAAAGGACTGCGCGTACTTCGAGCCGTTCTATCTCAAGCAGTTCATCGCCACCACGAGCAAAAAGAAATTATTCTGAACCGTCATGGAAGGTTTTTTGATAACGATATTCATGCTATCCGTCCCGATTCTGGCGGCGGTCATCGACAAACGCCTCAAGGCCTCGGGGAAATCGCGGCCGCAGGTTCATGCCGAGCCTGTGATTTTCGAAGACCCGCAAGAGGAGGAGGGCACGCAGCAGCCTCCAAGCTGCGAAGCGCTCCCGCAGCAGGTATCGACCTGCGAGGCGGCCACGGAGGGGCAGATTCCGCTCCGTGAGATGGTCAAAGCGGCGGCAGTGCAGAAGAAAAATAACACCACCGCCCAAAGCCGATTAGAGCCGCAGCGGAGCCGCAAACCCGTAGCGGAGACCAGCCCGGCAAGCCACCTGACCGCCGAAGACATCCGCAGCGACCGCCGGAAACTGATCCTCTACAAAGAGATAATGACCCCGAAGTTCGAGGACAGGTTCTGAGCCTCTCAACTTCCGGCAAGCAGGAACCTACGGCTGCGCATCCAGGAGGACGCAATCAGCAGCAGCGTAAGCAGTTCTGCGACAGGCAGCGCCAGCCACATTCCGAGCGGCACCCCCGCCAAGTGAGGCATGACAAGAAAAGAAGGCACGAGGAAAAGCACTCCCCTTGACAGCGAATATATCGTTGCAGGCAAGGCCCGCTCCACGCTCTGGAAATAACCTATCGCCACGACGTTCACGATCGCTATCGAGAAGCCGGTAGCCATATACGGCACACCCTCGGCGGCGATATGGTAGGCGTTCGTGTCGGTGCTGAGGAACAAGGCGGCGACATATTTGATGCCGAACGCGAGCAGGAGCGACATGACCACACCCATCACGACGGCGGTCGTCATCGCCAGCCTGCGGGCCTGCAACACCCTGGAGAGGTCACCGCTTCCGTGGTTGTAGCTGATTATCGGCTGGGCCGACTGAGAGATCGCATTGCCGGTCATGAAGATGAACGGCATGATGTAGCAGGCTATCGAGAACGCTGCGACTCCATCCTCCCCCAAGTATTTCATAAACACGTAATTGCCCGTAAACATCAGCATCGCGATGCTTATCTCCCCAAGGAAGGCGGCAAGCCCCAGACGGAACTGATACACGATATTCCTGAGACTGAGCAGGAAGCTTTTCACGGAGAGCTTGAGCCGGTACAGACGCATTGTCCGGGACAGGAACAATATGTAGAGAATCACCATCGTTCCTCCGACCCAACAGCCTATCGCAGTAGCGATTGCAACGCCTTCAAGTCCCCTGTGCAGCACGAACACGTAGACATAGTCGAGCACCACGTTGACCATGGACGGGATGGCGGCCGCAGCCGAGGCATACTTCGGAGAGCCGTCCAGCCTTATGATAAGCAGACCCACCGACTGGAGGAAGAGGGCGGTAAACGCAAGCGAAAGCCATTTCTGGTAATCCAGCACGTACGGCAGCAGCCTGTCGGACGCGCCGAGCATACGGGCCGTCTCTTCCTTGAACAGATTCACGGCAAGAGCGATGAGCGCCGTCAGCAGCACCCCGAAAAGCAGCGTCTGGGTCATATTTATACGCGCGGCCTTCTCGTTGCCCTGGGCGAGATGAACAGAAGACACGACCGAGCAGCCGATGCCGAACAGCAAGCCTATCCCGGTCATTATCATCCAGAAAGGAGCGAAAATATTGACAGCGGCGAGCGCATCGCTCCCGACCCCATGTCCCACGAAGACTCCGTCAATCGTGGTCATCACCGACATGCACAACATCCCCGTCAACGTAGGGATGAGCACCTTCCTGAACAGCACCGGAATGCTGTCCGAAGCGAAATCAATCGAATCCCGTTTCATACCTTCGTCTTTTTGGGCGGCAAATATAGTAATAAATCCCGCACTTCCACCCCTGCTTGGGTAAAAGTGCGGGATCCGCTCATATCTCTATCCCGTCGTTAGAAAGCGACAGGGAGATCCATTCCTTTCTTCATATACACCATAGGCGCCTTCTTGACTGAAGAGCTCGCCTCAGCTGAAGAAGCAGCCTTGACTGAATAGCCTGACTCCGCTTTCTTGGAGTCGATGAACTCCTGTGCAGGAGATACGCCGTCCTTGCTGAAATTGAAGGTCTTCTCGAACAAAGGACCGCATTTGCCGTCCTCATCTACCGCGACGGCATATATGACGCCATCCCTTCCGAACGGAACATAGCAATCGGCTTCCCACGATGAAGGTGTACCTGAAAGAAGCGTATAGATGATCTGATTCCTTTCGTACGTCCTGCCATCAGCCACGAACAAGTTGTAGAAATATCTTGTGCCCGTGCAGGTGATGGACACCGGGAAGACCGCGTTGGTCCCGAAGTAGTCGTAATTTGGATCCAATGCCGCGATGGCAGCTCCGTCATAGTACTTGTCCCAGGAAACGTCCACCGTAGCCTCTCCCTCTTGAGCGTCAGGGAACGTAACCACGTCACTGAATATAGGATCGCAGGCGAACTCGGTTGTGCCGTTCTTTATAGGAATCACGGCTATCTTGCCTTTTTCCCCAGGATAGATGGTATAGGTGTGGCTATCCTCTCCATGAGAAGAATACATGTTGAAATATGACTCCCTGTCAAGTCCGTAGGTTGCGAACCTCTCGATCGTCTCCTCTTCGTATTTCAGCACCTGCTCGGCTGTGGCGTCAGCGTTTACGAGCTCGTAGAAATAATCTATCGTATTGTCTGAAGGGGTGATCCTGAAATTGACCTCAAAGCCCTGGATTTCTCCCTGCTCCATGGAAAGAGTAAATGTGAGCTTGGTAGGATCTCCAGGCTTGAGAGTGGTGAACTCCTCCTTCGTCAATGCGGTGGTGGCGGCATAATCCCTGATTCCGAACACGAGGAAAGCGTACTCCGTGTCACCCACAAGCTCGGCACTCGCCACTGTCGTACCACTATATACGTTGAGCCAACCCTTGCTGGCGTACAGGTACTCCACCAGCTCATCTACGTCCGTATATGATTCAATCTCGCTTTTAGGCACGATGACTATCGAATACTCGTCCTCATCGTTGGATGGTGTCACGCTGTAGTCGATGCTGCGGGCGCCGATGTTCGAGATCTCCACCTTGAAAGTGTTGTTCGACCTTGCCGGCGAAGCGGTTCTGAACTCGACGCTCTCGAAATCACCGTCCGCCTCTCCGTCCTTGGTGACATATCCGACCAGAACGTAATACGTGGTGCTGCCGTAAAGCCAGTCGGCCACGTAATCCACGAGATCCTCTTCCTGAGAAAGCTCCGCGATGGCGTCCTCCCGGGACTCACCCCAATCCACATAGGCGTCGATGTTCCCCTTGTAGTAGGTGGTGGCGGCCGTCTGGAAATCGCCTTCCAGAGATTCGAAATATGCCTTTCTCACTATGGCATAATAATACGGTCTTCCCTCCTCGTCGGGCTTGATGTTCAGTGTGGCGCTCATCGTGGCGATGTCCGTTACTGAAACCTCAAAGTGTTTGACTGGCTCCGGCTCGGGGTCGTCCTTTTTCGAGCTGCACCCTGCGGCTACCAGCGCGCAGGTGCAAAGGCACAGAAATGCCTTGGTCAATAATTTTGCATTCATGATAATACTATTACTAATACACTAACTTCAAACAAGCGAGCCGAGGTCACCGCAAGAGCGACACCGACTCCAAAAACTTTTCAAAAATAAAAACTATATATGGAAATGCAAGAGAAAATTTGAATTTGTTTTTAGGCTCGCTTTTCTTATCTTTGCAAAGCAGCAAGGGTTCTGCCTGACGGCAGGATTCCTTGTTGTTTTTTGATGAATGCTTAATTAACAAACTATTACTATGGCAGAAGTACATTATATGAGCCAGGAAGGGCTCGACAAGATCAAGAAAGAGCTTGCGGAAGCGCTTGCCCAGAGACCTGTCATCTCGGCGGCCATAGCCGAAGCCAGAGAGAAGGGCGACCTTTCCGAAAACGCGGAATACGAATCGGCACGGGAGGCGCAGGGCCTGCTCGAACTCAAGATAGCGAACCTCCAGAACATGATCATCAACGCGAAGGTCCTGGACAGCTCGCAGCTCGGCACCGAGAAGGTGCAGATGCTCAACAAGGTGAAGGTCAAGAACCTCAACAACGGCAGGGAGATGGAGTTCACCATCGTCGGAGAGAGCGAGGCCGATTTCTCGAAAGGTAAGCTGGCGTCGACCACCCCTATCGCAAAAGCCCTGCTCGGACACGGCAAGGGGGAGACGGTGGAAGCCAAAGCCCCGTCCGGAATCATCAAATTTGAAATCCTTGACATTTCCTTCTGATGGCTACGCTCTTTACAAAAATCGCGACGGGGCTCGTTCCGTCCTACAAGGTGGCGGAGAGCGAAGACTTCTACGCTTTCCTCGACATCAGCCCGCTCACCCTCGGCCACACCCTCGTGATCCCGAAGAAGGTCGAGGACGACTACATCTTCCATCTTGACGAAGCGACCTACGAAGGACTCTGGGCTTTCGCACGCAAAGTGGCCGTCGCCCTCAAGGCTGCGGTGCCGTGCAAGAGGGTCGGGGTGGCCGTACTCGGGATGGAAGTGCCACACACCCACATCCACCTCATCCCGCTTCAGAGCGAGGGTGATATGGATTTCCGCAAGACTCGCCCGGTATTCACAAAGGAAGAAATGCAGAAAACCGCCGACGCGGTGCTCTCCGAATATGAAAAATTATAAGATATTCGCCGCTGCCGCAGCGGCGCTCGCCCTCGTCTCATGCGCGCAGGATGCGAAAATCAGCGGCAAAATCGACGGGGCGAAGGACAGCCCGATAGTGGTCCGCCAGCTGGACGTCAACGTGTACACCACTCTCGACACCATCAGGACGAAGTCCGACGGCTCGTTCAGCTACTCGATTCCCGTAAAGAAAGGTCAGCCGGAATTCGTGTATCTGTTCAGAGGGGACACGCGCGTCGCCGCCCTGCTTCTTGAAAGCGGAGAGAAGGCCGTCGTGAGCGCCGACACCCTCGGAAACTACAGCATCGAAGGCTCGGAAGGCTCGGCCAAGCTCGCCGAGGTGGACAAGGCCTATGCCTCCTTCATCAAGTCGATGCTCGCCGCACAGGGAGACGGCCCGAAGATGGCCAAGACCTATCTCGACCACTACAGGGCGAGCGTCAAGTACGTGATGAGCAATCCGTTCTCGATGACGACCATCCCCGTACTCTATGAGAACGTCGGCGAAGGCACGCCAATCTTCAACCAGCCGACTGACGCGCTGTTCTTCCGAGCCGCCGCCGACTCCCTCAAGACCGTGTACCCGGAATCCCGCTACGTAAAGGCCCTCGAGAAGGAGGCGGCCCGAAGGATGAAGATCCTCGAAATCGACGGAATGCTGCGCACAGCCAAGGAATGCGACTACCCGGACGTCACGCTCCCGGACATCAACGGAGAGAAGCGTTCGCTCAGTTCCGTCGATGCCAAGGTTGTCATGCTTCACTTCTGGGACGCGGACGATGCGGCGCAGAAGATGCTCAACATCGACACGCTCCTCCCGATATGGAAAGAATACCACGAGCGCGGATTTGAAATCTACGCCGTCTGCGTATCTACGGACAAGGCCGAGTGGGGCGCAATCGTAAACTCGCAGAAGCTCCCGTGGATCAACCTCAACGA
>CAVGYS010000077.1:0-6464 GCA_963633505.1 Oscillibacter sp. MSJ-31 | reverse complement strand
CAATGAAGACAACGGGTCGCCTCAAGCAGAGCCTCCTGCTCATTGTAGCCATAACATACTTCTTCAAAATTAGTCGCGCGAACTTGAGGATCCTGCTCGCGGACAGGCACTCTCGGTATTCTTTCTGCCATCACTTGCCCCTCCCTATTCTACATTTATGATTTTTGAGCGCTTCCGCCTCCTCGGCCTTGTATTGCCCCTGTCGGCGCATCGCCTCATCGAAATCGACCTCAGCTCCGTTGAACTCCGGACCCTCCACGCAGGCGAAGCGGGTCCTTCCACCCACGCTCACGCGGCAAGCTCCGCACATGCCGGTACCATCGACCATCAAGGTGTTGAGACTCACCGTAATCGGGAGTCCGAGCCGCACGGCAGAGAGGGTCGTGAACTTCATCATTATCATCGGACCTATGGCCACGGCCATGGTATAGCTGCGCCCCTCATCCTTTACGAGCTTCTCAAGCAGAGCCGTCACCATCCCGTGGAAGCCCTCCGAGCCGTCGTCAGTACAGATGAAGAGATTGTCGCAGACCGACGCCATCTCCTCCTTGTAGATGAGAAGGTCGCGGGTCTTGGCCCCGATAATCACGTCCACCTTCGCGCCATGCGAGTGCAGCCACTTCGCCTGAGGATAGACGGGAGCCGTTCCGACACCTCCGGCGATGAAAATATAGCGGCTCTCCGAAAGCTCTTCCGAAGTCTTTTCCACAAAGTCCGAAACCCTGCCCAAAGGCCCGGAGACGTCGCTGAAACTCTCACCGGGCTCGAAAGACAATATGTCCCGGGTGGACGCGCCGATGCCCTGCGTAACAATGGTCACGCTCCCCGCCTCGGCATCATAATCACTTATTGTCAAGGGGATGCGCTCCCCCTTCTCGTCCGCACGCACCATCAGGAACTGTCCCGGGCCCGCAGAGCGGGAGAGCAGCGGAGCAGAAACTTTCATCCGACAAATCGTCGGAGTAAGCATCTCTTTGGTTAAGATTTCATACATTATGAGTTCAAAATTAATCAATCCGGAAGAAAGATGCAAGTCCCCCCCCCAGCTCATACGAACAAGGACAGCCCATGCCGAAGCCTGAGCCGTCCTTATGGACATAAACCGCAAGGGATTGCAGTTTAGAAAATATAGCGTACGCCGAGCGCGAAGCCTGACCAGCTGAAACCTGAAGCGCCTACAAGGTAGAAAGTAGGTCTCCAGTCGAGGGAAACGCGGATAGGAAGAGAGATATACCTGTCAACGTCAACCTCAGCACCAATCTGTCCTGCGATACCGAGAGAAATCTCAGTGCTCTCACCGTTATTCCAGAAACCTACGGTTGCGCCAGGACCGCCGTAAAAGCTGAAGATACCGCTCTGAGCGAAGCTGTAGTCATAGATTCCGGTGAGGTAGAAGTCGCCGCTTCCTACAAGACCGAGGTCAGCCTCAAGGAAGTTGGTGCTTCCGAGGTCATGCTGGTAAGAAAGCTCAACTCCGTAACCTCCACGGAGACCGATTGTACGTGGCTGTGCTGAAAGAGCAACCCCGAACATCAGGACAGAAAGTACAACAATAATTACCTTCTTCATACGTTTGAAAATTTGATTGATTAATAAATAAAGTTTTATACGGTATCGGCATCGCGGCCGATAACTTCAAGTGTGTTTGACTTCCCCTAGACGAGGCCGGAGAAGCCGAGGAAGGCCATCGCCATTATGCTGACGGAAATCAGCGCGATAGGCAGGCCCCTGAAGGCTTTCGGAACGTCGTTGAGTGCAAGATGCTCCCGTATGCCGGCAAAAAGGCACATCGCGAGCCCATATCCCAGAGACGTGGCGAGCGCATAGACGGTCGCCTCACCGAGATTGAGCATGTGAGCCGGGCCGCCAAAGGTGAATTCCTTGGTCACCACGGTGATGGCCACACCGAGCACCGCGCAGTTGGTCGTGATGAGGGGGAGGAAGATGCCGAGGGCCTGATACAGGGACGGGCTTATCTTCTTGAGCACGATCTCCACCATCTGCACGAGGGCGGCTATCACGAGGATGAACGAAATCGTCTGCAGGAACTCCAGCCCAAAAGGCACGAGGAGGTACTGATTGAGCAGATACGTCACGACCGTGGCGAGAGTTATCACGAAGCACACCGCCCCCGACATTCCCGTCGCGGTGGACAGCTTGTTGGACACCCCGAGGAACGGACAGATGCCGAGGAACTGGGAGAGCAGTACGTTGTTGACGAATATCGCCGATATTATGATGATAATATATTCCATATCGCAATACTACTTTTTGGCAAGGAACTTATTGAAGAGCACCATCAGATAGCCCAGCACGAGGAATGCTCCCGGAGCCATCACGAATGCAAGGATACCGTCGCCGGGGATGAACTTCCAGCCGAAGACGGAACCGTTTCCGAGAATTTCGCGGATGACGCCGATGACCGTGAGGGACATCGTGAATCCGATGCCTATGCCCAAACCGTCGCAGGCCGAGTCGATGGCGGAGTTCTTGTTGGCGAATGCCTCCGCACGGCCGAGGACGATACAGTTGACCACAATCAAAGGTATGAAAAGTCCGAGGGTCTCATATACCGCCGGCACGTAGGCCTGCATCAGCAGCTGGAGCACGGTGACGAAAGTCGCTATGATGACGATGTACGCCGGGATGCGCACCTTGTCCGGCACTGCCGGCGCGACGAGCGAAATGGCCACGTTGCTGAGCACCAGCACGAACATGGTGGCAAGCCCCATCTCAAGACCGTTCATCGCGGAAGTGGTGGTCGCAAGCGTCGGACACATGCCGAGCACCAGCGAGAAAGTCGGGTTGTCCTTGACAAAGCCCTTGGTAATCAGAGAAAGTTTATTCATTGTCCTTTCCTCCTCCATTTTCTGAAGTTAAAGAGCCGAACAGCTTGACGGCGTTGGCTACCGCAAGCGTATAGGCCCGGGAAGTGATGGTGGAAGCCGTGATGGCGTCGATATCTCCGCCGTCCTTGGTCACGGCAAGTCTGGTCGATGCGGGGTCGAGTCCGCGGAACTGCCCGAGGAAAGCCTCGTCGTTCTGGCACTTGGCACCCAGGCCCGGCGTCTCACTGTGGGAGATGACGGAAGTGTTATATACCTTTCCGTCGGGCGTGACGCCGACCATCACGGAGACAGGGCCTCCGAAGCCGTTCACCACGGAAATTATCGCATATCCGGACTCTGTCGCATAATATGTGTATTCCATGCCTTCGAACGTCACGGACTGCTCCTTCACCTCTCCCTCAAACTCCGGAAGCACCTTCGCCACGGCCTTGACGGTCTTGGCGGTCTGAGCGGCCTTGACCGGCTCGAGCGTCACGGCATAGGCGACTCCGAGCACCGCAGAGCAGATCAGGCATACCAGCGTAAGGCAGAGAGCCATATTCTTAAGTGTTGATTGTGCAGCCATCATCAAGCCCTCCCGTATTTTTTCTGATGAAACCAATTGTTGAGAAGAGGCACGGTGCAGTTCATGATCAGAATCGCGAACGACATACCTTCAGGGTACGAGCCGAAGAAGCGGATCAGCATCACGAGCAGACCGATACCTACACCATATATCACACCCCCGAGCGTGCTCATAGGAGAAGTCACGTAATCGGTCGCCATGAAGCAGGAGCCGAGAACCATACCTCCGGTAAGCAGATTGAAAATCGGGTCGGTGTAAGAAGACGGATCCACAAGGTAGAAAATGCCTGAGAATATGAACACCGTGGCGAAGATGCTGAGCGGTATCCAGGCCTTGACGACCTTGCGGACAAGAAGATAGATAAAGCCTAATAGCAACGCGACCGTGGAAATCTCTCCGGCCGAACCGCCGACGTTAAGGAAAAGCGTGCGCAGGTAGTCGGTGCCGGCCACCGCATCGATTCCTCCCTCGGCATAACGCCCGAGCAGGGTGGCTCCGGACACGGCATCGGTGGCGTGGATGAATCCCGGGGTCACCGTCCAGTCAGTCATATAGGTAGGGAACGATATCAAAAGGAACACGCGGCCTGCGATGGCAGGGTTGAAGATATTCTGTCCCAGACCGCCGAAAGTCATCTTGACGACACCGATGGAGAAGAGCGCTCCGATGAACACGACCCACCACGGAGTCGTCACCGGCAGGTTCATCGCCAGCAGAAGACCGGTCACGGCGGCGGAAAGGTCGGAAACGGACGACGGTCTCTTGAGCAGCCACTTGGTCACGGCCCACTCTACGAGGACACAGGAGGCGATGCTGACGGCGAGCACGAGAAGTTCAGCCCATCCGTAGAAGAGCACCGACACCAGCGCGGCGGGAGCGAGCGCGATGAGCACGTCCCTCATTATGGATCGGGTGGAGATGTCCGCATGTATGTGCGGCGACGGAGAAACAATCAATTTTCCCATATTATTCATCTTTCTTTTTTGCGGCTTCGGCAGCGGCCTTCGCAGCTGCGGCACGTCCGCGAATGATACCCATCACCTGCCCCTTGGCCTGACGGATATAATCAAGCAGAGGTATGTTGGCAGGACAGCTGTACAGACAGCATCCACATTCGATACAATCCTGTACGGCGTTCTGTTCCAAGGCCGCGAAATCCGCCGCCTTGTAGAGTCTGTTGAGCAGGAACGGTTCCAGCCCCATCGGGCAGGCGTCGCTACAGCGTCCGCAACGGATGCAGGCGCCGGAAGCCCTGCGCTGCGTCGCCTCACGGCTCAGATAGAGGACGGAAGACGAGCCCTTCACCGTGCAGGCGTCGGGATTGCTTATCGCCTTGCCCATCATAGGGCCGCCGCTTATTATCTTGGCCGCTCCTTCCGGAACTCCTCCAGCCTGCTCCATTATATAGGAGAGCGGGGTTCCGATACGGAAAAGATAGTTGTGCTGCTTCTCCACAGGGAGACAGTCCCCGGTGACGGTCAGCGTGTTGGTGACAAGCGGTTTGTTTTTCTGTACGGCCTCATATACCGCGAGGGAGGTGGCCACGTTCTGCACCACGGCGCCCGCGTCAATCGGCAGGCAGCCGGATTTCACCTGACGGTGCAGCACGGCGTCGATGAGCTGCTTCTCACCGCCCTGCGGGTAGCGCTTCTTGAGGACGGCGACCTCCATGTTCTTGTATCCCAGTTCGGCGACGGCCTTGCCCAAAGCCTCGATCGCCTCCGGCTTGTTCTCCTCCACGCCTATCACGCAGCGGCAGCCGAGAACTTTCTGCATTATGGCCGCGCCCACTACAATCTCCTTAGGCCTCTCAACCATGATGCGGAAGTCGCTCGTCAGATAAGGCTCGCACTCGGCACCGTTGAGTATCAGGCACTCGGCCACCTTGCCGGGAGCCGGATTGAGTTTGACGTGAGTCGGGAAAGTGGCTCCGCCCAGACCCACGACGCCGCAGGATTTGATGCGGTCGAGGATAAACGCCCTGTCCTGCGGAATCTCGGTGACGAGGGTGTCCGAAAGGTCTATCCCCTCGGCCCATTCATCTCCCTCCACCGCAATCTCCACGTGCGTCATCCAGTTGCCGGCGAGATCCTTGCGCGGAGCGATGGACTTGACGGTGCCGGACACCGGAGAGTGGACAAAAGCCGATATGAATCCGCCAGGCTCGGCGATCACCTGTCCCGCCTTCACCTTGTCCCCCACGGCGACCACCGGCTTGGCAGGAGCGCCAAGATGCTGGGCCATGGAGACATATACGGTCTCCGGAAGAGGCAGTGTTTCAATGGCGCAGCCCCGGGAAATCTTGCTGTCATGCGGATGAACTCCGCCGATGGAAAAAGTCAACTTATTCATTTGTGGCCTCCTTCTTTGCTTCCGTTTGAACTGCGGCCGGCTGCGGAGCAGGTTTCGGCTCCACCTTCTTGGGAGTGAAATTCACGACATGGATCGCTCCGGTCGGGCACTCGAAGAAGCACTGCCCGCAGGCCTTGCACTTGTTGAAATCTATATAGCTGAGATTGTCGGCGATGGTAATCGCATCGAACTTGCAGACTTTCGCACATTTGCCGCATCCTATGCAGGCAACGGTGCAGGCCTTGCGTGCAACCCCTCCCTTGTCCTTGTTGACACAGGAGACGAACACGCGACGATTGTTCTTCGGAGTGGTGCCGATATTGCGAAGCTCGATGATGCTCTTCGGGCAGGCCTTGACACAGGCGCCGCAGGCCGTACAACGGGTCTCGTCAACCACAGGGAGACCTGTCTCGGGATCCATCGAGAGAGCTCCGAACTTGCAGGCCCTGACGCAGTCGCCGCAGCCCAGACAGCCATAGGAGCAGCCGGTGTCTCCGCTATAAAGAGCCGCCTTGACCCGGCAGGAGGCCGCCCCGTCATAGACGTTGGTCCGAGGACGGTTGGCGCAGCTTCCGTTGCACCGCACGACCGCAACTTGAGGCGCTTTCTCCTTGACTTCATAGCCGAGGATGGCCGCAACCTTCTTCATCACTTCGTTGCCGCCTACAGGACAGTACTGATGGTCAAGGTCCGAAGCC
>CAVGYS010000076.1:0-6529 GCA_963633505.1 Oscillibacter sp. MSJ-31 | reverse complement strand
AGCACTTGGGCACAGTGTAGTCCACGGCGGAGCGTATCTCCTCCGAAATCTCGGAGAACATTGACGGAGAAGGCTCTCCGGAGATGTTGGCCGAAGTGCTGACAAGCGGGCGGCGAAGCCTGCGCACAAGTTCGCGGCAGAACGCGGCCCCGCTGTTCTCGGGAGTCTGACCCTCTTCCACGTACGGAATCCGGATGCCGACCGACCCGTCCTCCGCCACCGTATTCGGAGCAAGATACTGCCCCTCCGGGTAGATGATGGTCATCGGATCGTCGTTGACCTCCACGAGATCAATCGCGATGGAGGGGATTGCCTTGACATACTTGGCGACCATATCAAGATCGGAGGCCAGCAGCACAAGGGACTTCGCCCCGGAGCGCTTTTTTATCTTGAATACTTTCTCGACCGCCTCTTCGTTGCACGCGTCACAACCGATGCCCCAGATGGTGTCGGTGGGGTAGAGAATGACTCCGCCCTTGCGGAGCACCTCCACAGCCTCGTTTATAACTGCCTTTGTATCCATTACCAAATCCTGTCCTTTTCGAAAAGAATACCTTTCCTTCTCCACGTCCTGATGGCAAGATAGCCGAAGAGCATTCCGCCGAGGTGGGCGAAATGCGCCACTCCAGCTATGGTGCCTGTGACTCCGGTAAGAAGTTCAATCACCGCGAAGACGACCACCATCCACTTGGCACTGAGCGTAACCGGAGGGAAGAGCAGGGTCATCTTTTGCTCGGGGAAGAGCATCGCATAGCCGATAAGCACACCGTAAATGGCTCCGGAAGCGCCCACTGTCGGAGTCAGCTTGATTTCGGCGATGTTCTGCAGGGCGACGGCATTGCCGACGGCGGCCCCTGGCAGGAAAGACTGCATCTGGAGGTATTCAACCCCAAGATGGAGAGCCACGGCCCCGAGTCCGCAGAGAAAATAGAAGAACAAGAACTTCTTCTGCCCCAGGATATGCTCAACCACGCTGCCGAAAAGCAGCAGGGTGTACATGTTGAAGAAAATGTGCCAGAAGCCTCCGTGCATGAACATGTGGGAGACAACCTGCCACCAGTGGAAATAACGCGACGTAGGGTAGAACAGGGCGAACGTCTCCACCATATATTCCCTGTTGACCAGGTAGGCCACGAACACGAGGCAGTTGATGATTATGAGATTCTTTGTGACAGTCGGCGTGTTGGACAGGAATCCCCCTTGTCCGCCGCCGGTTCCGAAATAAAAAGCCATCTTTAAAAAAGTTTATCTATGTCCCCGATTTTGACGATATTCACTATGCGGCGTCCGTTCGAGGTCAATTCCGCATTCTCACTTGCAAAAAGCGTGTCAATCAAACTCTGAGCCTCCGACGCCGAGTCCAAAGGCTTGGAATTGGACGCCCCGCAAGAGGCAAGCCGCTCAGCGGTACGCTGTCTGGACATCTCCGGAAGAGCGGAGACATCCTCTGACAAAATGCAGGTCAAGTCGGCGACGACCTGCTGCACCTTGCCCGGTTCACAACTGTAGCCTTCCGGAACCCCATTGACAACCACGCTGTCCGTACCGGAGAGAGAGATGTCGAAACCGAGCGAAGAAAGAGCCCGAGCATGGGCGGCGAAAAGCTGCTGCTGTCCGGCCCCCACCTGCACCTCGACGGGGAAAAGGGCCGTCTGGGTGACATGGGACTCGTTTCCGTTCAGCGCCTTGAGAGCCCGGTCATAGAATATCCTCTCCCTCGCCCTTGCCACGTTGATCACCATCACCCCGGAAGACACGGGGGTGAGGATATATTTCCCCTGAATCAGGAGCACGCGGGAAACGGGTGCCGACTGCGACTCGAAAAGCCTGCCGTAATCGTCGCGCTTATCGACATACGAGCCATACCCGCCGCCACGAGCGAACGGAGCGCTGCCGGGCTGTTCCTCAAAACTGCCGTCCGGAAGCGGATTGAACGGATCGAACGTCGGGTCAATCTGACTTTGAGGCTCGGCGATCTCCCGATACTGCTCGAAGCTGCGTCCGAGCTGAGGGAGATTGACGGCCCCTTCCGTGTCGAAGTTGATGCCGGCGCCGAAGCTGTTGCGCCCGAGAGTTTCCCTGACACAGGCGTAGAGCACCTGAAAAATCACAGAATCATCCTCGAACTTCACCTCGGTCTTGGTCGGATGAATATTGACATCCATACTGGCGGGATCTACCTCAAGGAAGACAAAATAAGACGGAGTAACCCCGTCAGGAATCATATCCTCGTAGGCCTTCATCACCGCCTTGTGGAGATAGGCGCTGCGAAAATAGCGCCCGTTGACGAAGAAGAACTGGTTGCCGAGAGTCTTCCTGGCCCCGTCCGGCCTGCCGATGAAGCCGCTGAGCCTCAGCACCGAAGTCTCGGCGCTGATGTCCAGAACATCCCCGACCACATTGCTTCCAAGCAGGTCGAGAATCCTGAATTTCAGAGATTTGGCCTCCTTCAGCACGAAAACGTCCCGCCCGTTGGACTTGAGAGAAAAACTCATCCCCGGACGGGTGATCGCAACGCGAGTGAACTCCTCGATGATATGCTTGAGCTCAACGCTGTCCGACTTGAGGAACTTGCGGCGCGCGGGGGTGTTGTAGAAGAGGTTGCGCACCGCGAAGTTGGAACCTACCGGCGCTGAGACGGAAGACGTGGTCATCTCCCCGTTCTGTCCGGTACGGACCTCCACCGCCGTTTCGTCGCCCTCCCGGCGTGTCCGCAGGGTGACTTCCGCCACTGCGGCGATGCTGGCGAGCGCCTCCCCCCGGAAACCGTAGGTCTCTATCCCATTGAGATCGTCGGCCGTGGCTATCTTGGACGTGGCATGGCGTTCAAAGCAGAGGACGGCATCTGCGGGGCTCATCCCGCACCCGTCGTCTATTACCTGTATCAGCGTCCGCCCGGCGTCTGTCACTATGACCGAGATCCTTTTCGCGCCTGCGTCCACGGCATTTTCCATCAGCTCCTTCACGACGGATGCGGGACGCTGCACGACTTCCCCGGCAGCTATCATATTGGCAATCTGCGCCGGGAGAACCTTGAGCCTGCCCATTACAGAAGCGCGTAGAATTTGGCTATGAAGAAGAGCACGGCGCAGATGAGAATCATCGTGATGATGCCGATGATGGTCTGCGTGCGTTTCATGTGGGTGCGGGTGCGCTGATAATGGCCGTCCCGCAGAGAACCCTTTATATATGAGCCCGGAACATAGACTCCTTCCTTCTTCTCCTTGCCCATCGTCCCGTCCACGGCTCCGAATTTGCGTTTGCGCTCATCCTCCTCGCGGTCAAAGTAAATCGGGCGGTAGTTGAAGACCCTATGCTCGTTCTCACCGAAAAAACTGAATAATCCCATAACCCACAAAAATAAGAAATTGTTTTCGGATTTCTCCGAAACAGTTTCTATTTTTGCCCCCATGGACATAAGGATAGGACAGGGATACGACGTACACGCGCTTTCCGCAGGGCTGCCGATGCGTCTGGGAGGAATAGACATAAAGTCGGACTTCGGTTTCGTGGCCCACTCGGACGGGGACGTGGCGATCCATGCGTTGTGCGACGCCATCCTCGGGGCCCTGGCTCTCGGGGACATTGGGAAACACTTCCCCGACTCTTCCCCGGAGTTCGCCGGGATTGACAGCCGCCGCCTGCTTGAGAGAGTGATGTCAATGATACGGAAAGACGGCTGGTCAGTCGGCAATGCCGACGTCACCATAGCCCTTCAGGCCCCCAAGCTCGCCGCCTACGTCCCGCTGATGCGGGATGAGCTCGCCCGGATAATGGGGACGGATTCTTCTGCGGTAAGCATCAAGGCGACCACGACGGAACGCCTGGGTTTCGTTGGCCGGGGCGAAGGTTGTGAAGTCTGGGCCGTGGTGCTGCTCCGGCGCGATTGAAAATAGTAAGAGGGACACCCGCGGCATGCGAAAGTCCCTCTTACGAAAAACATTCTAAAATACTAGTCGTTCAGCGAGAAGCGCTTGAATGAAAGGACTTTGGCATCCTTGTCAACTGCGGCAAGAGCGTCCTTGACGGAAATCTTCTCGTCACTCATCTGATACTCCTGTTCGAGAAGCGTCTGCTCCTTGAGGAACTTCTGTACGCGTCCCTTAGCGATGTTCTCAATCATCTGCTCAGGCAGGTTGGCAGCCTTCTGCTCGCCCACCGTCTTGATGATCTCGCGAGCCTGCGCAGCCTGCTCCGGAGTAAGCCAGCCCTTGGAAGTGTTGGACTCGATGTGATCTTCGCTGTCCACGTGGGCAGGGTTGATGCCAACCTTTTTGAGAGCCGCATCAATGGCTTTCTGCACCTGCTCCTCCTTGGTCTTCTGAACAGCCACCTGATACTCGTTGTCAATAACTTCCTTAGGGCAGTCCTCGGCTGAGACTGCTATAGGATTCATGGATGCGACCTGCATGACCACTCCCTTTGCAAGCTCCTGCGGAACCTCTTTGTTGAAGCCGACGAGAGCGCCGAGCTTGCCGTTGATCTTGTGGATGTACTGCGCCACGAAAGGAGCCTCCACAAGAGCGTAGTAAGCAAGGACGTGCTTCTCACCGGTCTTTCCGGTCTGAGCCTCGACGGCTTCCTGTACGGTGTAGCCGTCAGCCATCTTGCAGGCCTTGAGGGCCTCCAGATCGGCTGGGCACTGTGCGATGGCCACGTCAGCGATAGCCTCGGCGAGATTCTGGAAATCCGCATTGCGGCTCACGAAATCGGTCTCGCAGCCAAGGCATACGAGGATGCCCTTGCCTCCGGACACGCGCGCCTTCACCGCTCCCTCGGAAGTCTCGCGGTCAGCTCTCTTGGCGGCCACGAGCTTTCCTTTCTCACGGATGATGTCGATGGCCTTGTTGAAGTCGCCTGCGGCCTCTTCAAGAGCCTTCTTGCAGTCCATCATTCCCGCAGAAGTCATCTTACGCAACTTCATTACGTCTGCTGCTGTAATTGCCATAATCGTATCTTTTTCTATAAATGGAACTTACTCGGACTTCTCCTCTACTTCGTCCGCCTTCGGACCGCCCTTGCGGGAGCGGAGCTTGCGGGCTGCGGCCGGCTTCTCTTCACCGACCTCCTCGGAGGCTTCCTTGTCCTTCTCGAGCTTGCGCTCTGCAAGACCTTCCTCTATGGCTTTGCACAGTATGCTCACAACGTAGTCGATGGAGTTCACGGCATCGTCATTTGCCGGTATCACATAATCAATCGGGGTAGGATCGCAACAAGTATCAACCATTGCGAATACCGGAATATTGAGACGATTAGCCTCCTTGACTGCGTTTGCCTCTTTCTGTACGTCAACCACGAAAAGTGCGGACGGAAGACGGCTCATATCACGGATGGAGCCGAGGTTCTTCTCGAGTTTCGCCCTCTGACGGTCAACCTGAAGACGCTCCCTCTTGGCGAGCTTGTCGAAAGTCCCGTCCTCTTTCATCTTGTCGATGACGGACATCTTCTTGATGGCCTTGCGGATGGTCGGGAAATTGGTAAGCATACCACCTGCCCAACGCTCGGTGATGGAAGGCATATTGACTTCGGCTGCCTTCTCCTTGACGATGTCCTTCGCCTGTTTCTTGGTAGCGACGAAAAGAATCTTGCGACCCGACTTGGCGAGCTGCT
The DNA here is from genome assembly GCA_963633505.1 of Oscillibacter sp. MSJ-31. Taxonomy (GTDB): domain Bacteria; phylum Bacteroidota; class Bacteroidia; order Bacteroidales; family UBA932; genus Cryptobacteroides. The sequence continues at coordinate 919 of CAVGYS010000076.1, read as the reverse complement.
TCATCTCCTCGGCCGCCTCGTCTATTTTGCCGACGGTCTTGTGCAGGTCTATGATGTGGATGCCGTTCTTCTGATCGAAGATATACGGAGCCATCTTAGGATTCCACTTCCTGGCAAGGTGGCCGAAGTGTACGCCTGCATCAAGCAATTCCTGGAAATTTGTTCTTGACATTTGTTTGTTTCTGTTTTTGTAAACTGTCCCCTTCCGGGGTCTCTTTTCTTCAAGGCGGAGTAACGCGAAGTGCGGTCTCCGGCCTTTTCCGCAGCACGGCAACCCTCCTTGGGGAGCGGTTTCAAACCGGGCTGTGCCGTAATCAGCGATAAACTAACGTTTGCTGAACTGGAAGCGGCGACGTGCACCAGGCTGACCAGGCTTCTTACGCTCAACCTCGCGAGAATCGCGGGTGAGGAAACCGGCAGACTTGAGCGCAGCGCGGTATGCTTCTCTGTCGAGCTCGCTCAGGGCCCTGGAGATACCGAGGCGAACAGCTTCGGCCTGTCCCTTGATGCCGCCGCCCACGAGGGTGACCTTGACATCGAACTGGCCGAGAGTTCCGGTAACCTCAAACGGCTGGTTCACGATATACTGGAGAGACTCGAGAGGGAAGTAAACCTCAAGAGCGCGGTCGTTGATCGTGACGTTGCCTTTGCCGGGAGTGAGATAAACGCGAGCCACAGCTGATTTACGTCTTCCAAGGGCGTGTGTCTGTTCCATTTGCTCTGTTTAAATTTCGTTCAACTTAATTTCTTTAGGGTTTTGTGCCTGGTGAGGATGCTCAGGACCTGCATAGATGTAGAGGTTACCGAGTACCTGGTCTCCAAGACGCGTCTTAGGGAGCATACCCTTTACAGCTCTCCTAACGAGTTCTGTCGGTTTCTTGGCGAGGATGTCTGCCGGTGTGCAGAAACGCTGTCCTCC
>CAVGYS010000075.1:4009-6537 GCA_963633505.1 Oscillibacter sp. MSJ-31 | reverse complement strand
ATCGTGGAATCCTTGGAGCGCATAGCCTCGTTGAGTCCGGTCCAGAGGGAATATGGAGAATACCCCGTGAGCGCGTCGTTGAGCGGCACTCCGGCGAGATAGACGTCTTGACTCTCGGAGTCGTAGCCCCTGTTCTTGAAGCGCACAGCACTGAATCCGTAACCCGCCACGCTGGTATAGACGTCGTTGGAACCGAAAAGTATGGTCGGAGCGTCGGAGTAGCCGCTGTCGTCGAGGTCAAACTCGGCGAAGTTGGACGCATCGGCATCCTCCCCCCGGATGCTGCGCGAGAGGCTGACAAACATCAGATCGCGCATCTTCCCCTCCTCTACGGTCACGTTGACCTGGACCGGCAGGAAGTCCGGAGCGGAAACCTTGAGAGAATAATTGCCGTCGGAGAGCGACTCAAAGAGGAAAAGTCCGTCAGTGCCGGTGGTCAAGCTGCGCGCATAACCGTCAGCACCGAGAATCTCCACCTGCGCCCCGCAGACCGGGCTACGGTCGCCGCGACTGATGACCGTAGCCTTGACCCCACCGCCGAAATTCTGGGCGAACGCGCTCAGGGAAAACAGCAGCAAAGCGAGTGAAAATAATATTGTCTTTTTCATTATTTGCCTATTACTATGTAAGTTGGATAGTGGTCCGAATAACCTCCGATAAAGGTCCCGTTGGAGAACGTGCGGAACGGCGTATCCTTGTACTGCCCGCCCTGCTGTGTCATAAACGGTTTCTTGAAAACCCTTCCGTAATAGCCTTTGCGGTGAATCTTGCGAATACGCAGACCGCCATCCGGCGCCACCGCGAGATTATAATTCGCGAGAATTATGTCGTAGATATTCCATGTGCCCTGATAGGCAAGCGAGCCGTAGCCGTCGGCGAGCATACGGGTGAACGGTGAGAAGAAGTCCCCCTGCCGCACCTCCGAGACGTCCCCCTTGCCGTGCAGCCACACCGCGATACTCTCGTCGGTGGGGTTGTCGTTCATATCGCCCATCACCACAATCTTGATCCCGGGATACTTCTGCTGCATCGTCTGAGAATGCCTGTAGATGATTTCAGCTCCCAGAGATCTCAAATCGCCTCCCTTGCCTCCGACACGGGAAGGAAGATGGGCAACGTAGAATGCGAACTGCTCCCCTTCGATGGTGCCGTGCACCATCAGGATGTCACGGGTGCGGAAAGCTTCCTGCTCAGCTTTGTCAAGAGTCACACTGACCTGCTTATCCTCAAACGAGAATGGAATCGACTCGCTGTCCAGATATGTGAACTGGTCTGGACGGTAGATCAGCGCCACGTCGATGCCTCTGAGGTCAGGGCTGTCATAGTGGACTATCTGATAGTTGGCAGCCGCGATGTCGGCGGCGGACACGAGATCCTCAACCACGAGGCGGTTCTCCACCTCGCTGAGACCGAGTATGGTATGGAATACTCCGTTGTCGTCCTTCATCGCCTTGATGACACGGGCGATATTGTTTATCTTCTTGTCGTACTTGACCTGTGTCCACTTGTAGCTGCCGTCGGGAAGGAAATCGTTGTCGTTCTTGATCGGGTCATCGTAGGTGTCGAAGAGATTCTCGACATTGTAGAACCCGATGACATAGTTATGCTTCTGCGCTCCGGCGCTCAGGCTCACGAGAAGCAGGGCGAATATGTACAGTATCCTTTTCATTGTGCCTAATTGCTTTTCCACCAGCCGTCAACGGAGGACTCGACCGCAGCGGCCTTCTCCGAGCCGATTTTGGCGGGGAGATTACAGAAGAAGTCCACTCCGTCAAGCTTCTCCTCAAGAGCGTCGATGCTCATCGACTGCGTGGACATTATGGCATCGTTGGAGTACCCATAGTGATTGAAGTAGAACGCTATGCCGATATAGCCCCCGGTGGCGGCCCCTATGCTGCCGCTCTTCTTGTATCCGAGCAGAGCCTTGAAGTAGCCTACCGGAACTTTCACCGCGGCGCCCACGTTGTCGTAGGCATATTCGGTAGAGGACTTGTAGTCCGCACCCGTCACCACGTACAGGGTGTCCATCTGTTTGCTCCAATCTCGGACTTTCCCTTCGAGAGTCGCCCAAGCATAAGCGTTAAGCTCATTGCGCTGTGGGGTCATATTGGTAAAGTAGAAAGTCGATTCATTGGCGCTCAACCTGTCGGCGGAAGGCAGCTGATGTCCGCGGTCGTAGCCCTTTGAAAAACCCTTGTAAAGGCAAGGCTGATCCGCTTCGGGCAAAAGGGGATCATATCCCCAGGCCTCGGTGCGACTTCCAGATCCGATAAGTCCTTTATTGAGAGGGTAAACTACGCAGAACGAAAGCTTGGCCTCCTTGTCGTAGAAGAAGGAGTAATTGCGCATCTTCTTGCCCGAAACGGTCATGTCGTGGCTGTAGAACTTCAGTCCGGCATCGCTCAGGGCCGGGAGTTCCAACCATCCGACTTCAGGCGATGGCTGTGGGTCCGGGGTCGGATCGGGTGCGGGGGTGGGATCCTTGCCGCTCTGCTTGAGAGTGACACGCGACTCCTTGCCGGAACACT
>CAVGYS010000075.1:0-3999 GCA_963633505.1 Oscillibacter sp. MSJ-31 | reverse complement strand
CTCCAGACATAGGGTGCAACTGCGTGCGCCCTCCCCGGAGTTTTCCTCCCAAGAGAGGACTATCCCTGATGCGTTGCCGCTGCCGGAAGTCCTATCCACACTCGCCCAGTTCTCCTGCGAGTCTCCAAAGTCAAAGCACAAAGTCCAAGCGGAGAAAGCCGTAAGCTTGATGAACTGCTGGCCGGAAGCCGAACTCAACGTGGGAGCAGGAACGGTCAGAAGCACTTCGCCCTGCTCCACAGTCCCCTGCGTACTGCCGCAGGAGACTATGGACAGGAGAACTGCAAGCGAGACCGCAGCCTGCTTGAAAAGATTTTTACTCGGCTGCAAAATAAACTACTTTGGATAGCTGAACGGTTCCGTTTCCACTTGACTTCTTGCAGTTGAATTCAACCTCGTAGTAGAGGCCCGTAGCCTGCTTGTCGGTGTCGATTGTGAATTCTATCGTGCCGGCCTTAGGGTCGGACGCAGTCTTGGACAATACCTTGACGCTCTTGGCAGCATCGCTATAGACATTGAATGTCAGCGAATTTACATATTCCGCATTGTATGCATCGACGGTAAGCTGCAGTTTTGCGAGTTTAACCGCAATAGGAGTGGCGGTAAAGATGCTCGCGACAGAGTCCCCATTCTTGCTGCCGCACTTGATGTATGACCAGTCGTTCTTCCAACTGTTGTTGTTGAAATTGGTGATGGCGAACTCGTTGGAGCCGATTTTGGCTGTCCACGTCTTGGCATAGCTGCTTATCCCGTTGTTCGCGCTGTTGTCGTCCGGGAATTTGAGTATTACCGATCCTTCAGGATATGTCACTCCGGAGCCGGCCTTGTGGGACTTGTAGAGGGCAGGGACGTTGCCGCCGGCTTGAGGGGTGCCGTTGTGTTCTGAACGGAGAGTCCAGATGGTCACCACATCGGTCTCCTTGAGGCCGATAGACGCGAATGACTGGTCGTTCTTGCCATTAGCCCAAGACTTGACCAGCCCGTAAACATACACACTCTCCGTTTCATCCTTGATGGTGATATTCCCGTACTCGGCACCTGCGATGCTGATGATTTCTCCGGTGAGTTCATACCAATCGGTGGTGTTGACCGGCCTCGCGAGGAATTCCTTGATGCTCAGCTTGACTGCGGCGGTCGGCTCCGCCACGGACTCGTCCCCATCGCCGCCGTCTCCAGAGTCGTTGATGCTCACGATTTGACCGCCCTGATTGAGTTCAGGGGTGTTGCCTCTGTAGTTGACAAGGTTTCCTTTGACCACGACTTCATCACCGACTTTAATCTGGTCGGCTGAGGTAAACTTGTCCCCGTCGAGATAATACGCGCGATATACGCAGAACTGATCCTCATTGGTGGTACCGCCATCGGAGATGTAGAATGTCGCGTTTCCGAAGTCAACGCTGACCTCGGAAATTTTGGATATCTTTCCCTTGACATAGTAGTCTTCCGTACTGGCAGTGGCGCCGATTTCGACGCACTTGGCATTGGCCGCCGCAGCGTTGTACGGGTCGGCAAGTGTGCCGCTGCCCTTTGCCCCCTTATCTATTGCCCCTTTCTGCGTGATGGTGAGGGGAGCTTTGCAAAGGATATTGCCATAGAAAACTATGTTCGCGCTGCGCTCCACCCCCACGTTCTCAAGAACCATGACGGTGATGGCCTGCGCGTCAGATGAGGCCTTACCGCTCTCCGGAGAGATGTTGAGCCACTCCTGCACGTCGGAAGCATAGCCCTGAAGCGCCCAGTCCACCGTAGCGGTGAGATTGACGGTGAATACACCTCCCTCCGCCGGCATTTCGATGCTGGCCTCTGAATCTATCTCGACCTTTTCCGGTCCGAGGTCTTCAGTTTTCTGGCAAGCCGCGAGGGATGTCGCGGCCGCGGCGATTATTGCCAAAAGATGTTTTGCTTTCATTGTCATATTATTGCTTGTTCTTCTTCCTTAACTTACAAAGGTAGTGATTTTTCAACACTATACCAATATCCCTATATTTACGTGCGGGCAGGAGTTACGATGCAAACGGGGTACCGGAAAGTTAATGAGCCTTGTTTTGGATTTCAGATTCGAAGCGGTATATTTGCGAACTGTTGGTTGAAATTTTTATGATTATGAGTTCGCAAAATAATGTATTGGAAATGCTTTTGAGCAGCCGAAGAAGCGTGTTTACCATCCAATCTCTCAGGATGTTGACAGGCATTCAGAACGAGCGGAAACTCTCCGCTTCGCTCCATTACTATGTCAAGACGGACAGAATCCAAAATCCCCGCAGGGGAATATACACGAAAAAAGAGTATGACCCGATGGAACTATCTTGCTGTCTCTTCCGCCCGTCCTACATCTCTTTGGAGTATGTACTTCAGCGAGCAGGAGTTGTATTTCAATACGATGACACCATCACATCCATCAGTTACCTCAACCGCAGAGTCGAAGTGGACGGAAAGGAATACAGTTACCGGATAGTCAAGCCGCAGATATGGATTGGGATGGAGGGCATAGAACAAAAGGACAATATTTGCATCGCCACGCCGGAACGTGCATTTCTGGATTTGCTATACCTAAGTGCAGGGAACTGCTACTTCGACAACTTGCACCCGCTGAACCGGATGAAAGTCAAAGAGCTGCTCCCGCTCTACAATTCGTCGGCGCTTGGCAAAAGAGTGTCGAAACTGATGGACATCAAAGAGATATGACAGATGGACAAGCAAAAGCATAAATTATATATGGCCCAAATACTCGGGCTGATATTCAAGGACAAAGACCTGTGCAATCTGCTGGCTTTCAAGGGAGGCACCGCGCTTATGTTCTTCCACAATCTTCCGAGATTCTCCACTGACCTTGACTTCAATCTGCTCGACCAATCAAAGGCCGACCTCGTCTATGACCGTGTACGCAGCATCCTGATGCGCTTCGGGAAAATTGACGATGAGGCCAAGAAAGCCTTCGGACTCATACTTGTGCTCAACTACGGCAAAGGCGAGAGGATGCTGAAAGTCGAGATTTCGACGAGGACTTACACCAATCACTATGAGACGCTTACGCTTGCCGGGACCGACATCGGGGTAATGACGATGCCGGATATGTTCGCGCACAAACTTTGCGCGATGGGAGAAAGGTTGTCCCCGAGAGACGTGTTCGATGTGAATTTCTTTCTCCAGAAGCACTGCGAAATCAACGCGGAGATTGTAAAGAGCAGAACCGGAATGGAGGTCTCCGAGTACGCCAGAGAATGTGCCGTAAAACTTCGGGGGACAAGCCCGAAACTATTGATGCAGGGGCTCGGCGAGGTCGTGGACGACTACAAGACACGAGCATACATCCGCAGTAGCCTGATTGAGGAGACCGCCTCCGCACTTGAACTCTTCTCGGCCTTTCCACTTGTCCGAAAAAGCAGGTAGTTCCCAATGAAAAGACCGGTCCGATGAGGGGCCGGTCTTCAATTCATATTTTGTCAGAAATTATTCTGCCGCAGTGTGGGATACGAGGAAGGCGCTGCCTACCTGAGCCGAGCCATTGTATGCGGCACGGACTCCGACGATGGTAATGGTGTCGCCGTCCTTGACGCCAAGCGTCTGGAACTGCTTCTTGGCTCCGCCCCAGCCGGCAAGAAGGCCATAGACATAGACCTTGTCGCCTTTGGCATCGGTAAGATAGATGTTGCCATAGACATCGCTGTCCTTGACACCGCTCACCGTACCGCTCAGGCGGTAATAAACGTCGCTCTTGACTTCGGCGGCGAGGAACTCGCTGACAGTGGCCTCGGTCACCTTCTTGAATGACTCGACGCTCACGTTCTTGAGCTGGGCCACGCCCTTGTATGAAGACTTCGGACCGACGACGGTGATGATGTCACCCTCGCTGATTCCCATGTTCTTCCACTGCTTGCTCTGTCCCTTGCTGTCAAGCACGCCATAGACAAGAATCTCTCCCGTCGCGTCCTTGATGTAATGGTTGCCGTAAGTGGCGTCCGTAACCTTGGTGATATAACCGGTGGTCTTGTACTGCGT
>CAVGYS010000074.1:0-6603 GCA_963633505.1 Oscillibacter sp. MSJ-31 | reverse complement strand
GAGATCAGCTGGTCGGACACTGACTCCGTTTCGCTGGACAAGCTCCTGTCCCTGGTCACCGGCGGCAATCTGGTCGGCAACTACGTCCGCCTCGATGACGAGAGTTACATCTCCCTCACCGACACCCTGCGCAAGCAGATCAGGCGGCTCGAAGCAATAAGTTCAGTTGACAGGAACGGGGTGCACATCTCCCGTTTCAATATCGGGGCGCTCGCCGAACTGGTACATTCCCGTCAGATGAACGTCAAGGCCGACGATGGGGTCAAAGAACTGGAAAAACGCATCGCAGAGGCCTCCAAGCTCGAACCGGAAGTACCGCAAGCCCTCAACGCGACGCTGCGCGACTACCAGGTGGAGGGGTTCCGCTGGCTGGTGAGGCTCTCGCACTGGGGAGCCGGAGCCTGCCTTGCCGATGACATGGGCCTCGGCAAAACGGTTCAGGCCATAGCCTTCATCCTCTACAAGGCTTCAGAGGGGGCGTCTCTCGTCGTGGCACCGGCTTCCGTGGTGATGAACTGGCAGAAGGAATTCGCGCGCTTCGCCCCGTCGCTGCGCGTCACCGTCCTCAACAATGAGAACGACCGCGACGCCACCATCAGCTCGGCCTGCGCCGGGGACGTGATTCTCTCAAGCTACGGGCTGCTCGCCCATGGGCAGGAGAACATTCTCGCCAAGAAGTGGAACGTGGTATGCCTCGATGAAGCCCACACCATCAAGAACCGCCAGACCAAGACATCCGTCTCCGCGATGCAGATCAAGGCCTCGTCCCGGCTGATTCTCACCGGAACGCCTGTCCAGAACTACCTCGGGGAACTGTGGAACCTTCTCCAGTTCCTCAACCCTGGACTCATGGGCTCGTTCGAGAAGTTCTCGTCCAAGTTCATCGATGCCTCCGACCCGGATCTGGGGAGCCTCAAGCGCATCGTGCAGCCGTTCATCCTCAGGCGCACCAAGGCCGAAGTGCTGGACGAGCTCCCCGACAAGACCGACATCATCCGCTCGGTGCAGCTCTCCGACGCCGAGCTTCTCGCCTACGAAACCATGCGCGAGAGGGTCGAGAAAGAACTGGACAAGGAGAGCAAGGTCACGGTCAACGTCCTCGCGGAGATCACCCGCCTCCGTCAGGCGGCCTGCTCGATGAGCCTTGTCAACAAGGACTGGAAGGAGGAGTCCAGCAAGCTCTCCGAGCTCTCCGAGCTGGTTCGGGAGATAGTTTCCGGGGGAAACAGAGTCCTCATCTTCAGCCAGTTCACGAGCTTTCTCGACATGGTGAACGCCCGATTGGAAAGAGACGGTGTGTCATATTTCTACCTCAACGGCTCCACCCCCATCCGCACCCGCAGCAAGATGGTAGCCGACTTCCAGAAAGGCGAGAAGGACGCGTTCGTCGTCAGCCTCAAGGCGGGCGGACTCGGGCTCAACCTCACCGGCGCCAACTACGTGATTCACCTTGACCCATGGTGGAATCCGGCCATCGAGAGCCAGGCCACCGACAGGGCCTACCGCATCGGGCAGAAGCAGAACGTGACGGTCTATCACCTCATCAGCTCGCACACCATCGAGGAGAAGATTCTCCGCCTGCACGACGCCAAGAAGAAACTTGCCGACAACTTCCTCGAAGGCACCTCCGAGGCCCGCAGCCTCTCCCTCGAGGAGCTCCGCACCCTCTGCGGGAACCGATGAATGAGTGCAGCACGGCGCGCGGGTTTTTCACCCAAGGATGGCTGGGGCGGCGAATATTCTTGGTTTCAGTCTGAAAGGGATGTCCGTGGAATCGGCTTTTTACCGGACGAAAGAACGTTTCAGCGCCGCCACGGATGCTTACAGATCCGCCACCTGATTCTTTTCAGAGGGACCCAAGACAAAGACAGCCGACCCGCAGGCCGGCTGTCTCTCAGAAGCTGTTTTTAAACGGTTCCCGTTCCGAATATTTGCATCCTCCTAGTATCCCGGAGTCTGCTGACCGCGAAGACCGATGTTCACGTCAATATTGGTACTGGCGAGAGGGAGAATCTCCGAATGGCATTTCTCAAGGCCACTGAACAGATTCACATAACGAACTGTTTTCTCATATCCGTCCTTGCCCTTATAGATTCTGTTACCGTCAGAGCCGGTCTCGAATATGCCGAAAGACATGATTTCGTTGCCGTCCGCGTGCGTACAAGGGGAAACTGAATCCTGCATATCCACGACCACGTAGCCTTCGGCCTTGTAGGCCTCAATCTCCGCCTTGCTGAGTTGAGCGGTTTTCAGTGCCGGTGGCGGAATAGTTTATGTAGCGGCGGAGCGATGTCATAATTCACGAACAATTTTGTATATTTGTCAGCGGCCGCAGGGCTCTCGGGAAGGATCGTGGGACACTTGGAATGGGAGAGGAGCGAGAAGTAAAAATCGAAGAAGGGAACACTGAAGGAAGAAGGAAGAAGGAGACACTGAAACTTGTGACAAAAGGGAATGAAATATGAAAAGGGTACTTTTTATCTGCCACGGCAACATATGCAGAAGCCCGATGGCGGAGTCCATACTCAAGGCCCTGCTTAGAGCGAGGGGCGACGAAGACCGGTACTTCATCGATTCGGCGGCCGTATCCGACGAAGAATACGGCAATCCCATCTATCCGCCGGCAAAACGCTGCCTCAAGCAGCACGGCATCCAGTTCGACCAGTCCAAGACGGCACGCATCGTCACCCCGGAGGACTACGGGAAGTTCGACCGCATCATCTGCATGGACACCAGCAACCAGCGCTGGCTCGAGAAAGTGATGGGCCCTGACCCGGAAGGGAAAGTCCATCTGCTGATGTCATACACCGGGCACAGCCGCGACGTGGTGGATCCGTGGTACACCGGCGACTTCGAACAGGCCTTCCAGGACATTCTCGAAGGCTGCGAGGCGATGCTCAAGGCCGGGATATAGTCGAGAGCTTCTAGGAAGCCTGATTGACAAGGACTTTCTTGTATCCGAGACGTTTAAGTTCCATCGCCGCCCCTATACGGAACATCACCGTATAGGCGCGCACAAGCACATAGAACCCCAAATCCGTCTGCGGCTCGATGCTCTCGTGCCTTATCAGACCGAGAGTCGCGAGAGCGCAGCTGAGTAGAGTATCGTTGATTCTCCCCCTCAGCGGATCATCGGCCCCAAGCCCCAGAACGTCTTGAAGGACGTGCTCATCCATATTGTCCCATCCCCTGGAGCCGTAGTAGGACTTGTAGGGGTCGTCCTTGTGCGCATTCCAGTCCGTATCCCAGTTGTGGGCGACAGCCATACCGAGGAACGCAGCCCAGGACAGGGCGGCTTCAGGGTAAGAATTGAAGTTCTCAACGGCATCGGCCGTGTAATCCTTGATATACGAATCCTCCCATTTCTCATCGAGGTCGGGGCTCCTCAGGACCTCCTCTCCGAGCAGGCCCGCCCCACGGCAGACCTTTAGCAGGCCGTCTTCAAGAATTTTTTCAAATCTGTCAAGATATTCAGTATCCATGGTTGTCAAAAAATTAGCGAACAAATCAAACGGCTACACCCTGTGAACCTTGATGACGTTCTTGACGTTCGACACGAGCGATATCACCTTGTCGAGCTCGGTGTTGGACGGAACGAGCAGACGGACGCTTATCTCGTAGGTGCCGTTCCGGCGGTTCTCCTTGACGTTGAAAGAGCGCATCGACACCTTGAACTTCCCTATCACGTCCATCACCGCTCCGAGCACCGCATGCTCCATCCCCGCCGTGACGGAGAGGTCGCAGACAAAATCCCCTCCCCCCGCGGCATTCTGCCATATAACCTTCTGAATCCTATATGGATAGCGTTCGATGAGCCTTGCGGCGTTGGGGCATGAAATCCTGTGTATCTTGATGCCCTCCGTCCTCGTGACGAAACCGAACACGTCATCCCCGAACACCGGATTGCAGCACTTGGACAATTTGTAATCCATCCCGCGCACGTTCTTGGCGTTGATGACCAGAATGTTGTCGGACGAGCTGCCGGCATACTCCCCCTTCGGGAGCTCCTTCTCCTCGGCGACAGGCAGAGCCTTTTCCGCCTGCTTCTGAAGGATGAACGACTTTATGTCATTGACATCCACCTCTTCACGGGAGATTGCGGCAAGGAACGGCATCACGGAGCTGTACTTGTGCAACTTCATAAACTCGGATTGCAGCTCGTCGCTGAATTCGAGCTTCCAGTTCTTGAGCCTGCGCTCAAGGATCTCGCGCCCGTCGGCTGCGGCACGCCGCTCATCGGCGTCCAATTCCTGCTTTATCTTGCTCCGGGCCTTGGAGGAGACAACCCATCCGAGCCAGTCCCGGTTCGGACGCTGATTGCGGCTCGTCATGATTTCCACCACGTCCCCCGTCTTGAGCTTCTCCCTGATCTGCACCGGCTTGCCGTTGACCTTCCCTCCGGTGCAGCGGCAACCGATATTGGAGTGGATGTTGAATGCGAAATCCAGCACCGAAGCGCCGGCAGAGAGAATCCGCAGCTCCCCGGTAGGGGTGAACACGAAAATCTCCTTGTCCGGCGGGGCCGGCATGTCTTCCGGAGCGGCCTCGTACGGGTTGGCGAGGGACTCGCGCACGGACTGCATCCACCTGTCGAGCGAAGCCTCGTGGCGAATGCCCTTGTAGGCCCAGTGGGCGGCGTTCCCGCTCTCGGCCTCGATGTCCATCCGTTTCGTACGGATCTGCACCTCAAGGGATTTGCCCTGCTTGTTCTTCACGGTGATGTGCAGCGACTCGTATCCGTTGGGGCGCGGAGTGGTGAGCCAGTCACGCAGGCGCTTGATATCCGGCTCGTACTCCTCGGTCACATAGGAATAAACTTTCCAGCAAAGATCTTTCTCCACCTTCGGATCGTCTTCACAATCAATGATAAAGCGAATCGCGAACACATCATAAACCCCCTCGAACGGCACCTTCTGGACCTGCATCTTGCGGTAGATGGAATACGCGCTCTTGGTCCGCGCCTTGAGCTTGTAGCGTATGCCCGCGTCGGAGAGTTTCTTTTCCAGCGGTCGGATGAACTCGGAGGTAAGCTGCTCACGATCCTTTTCCGTGGCCTTGAGCTTGTTGGTCACGGCCCGGTATTGCTCCGGCTCGGAGTAGCGGAAGTAGATGTTGCCGAACTCGTTGTTGATATTGTACAAGCCAAGCTGGTGGGCAAGAGGCATATACAGCATCAGAGTCTCCAGCAGCTTCTGCTCGCGCGAGGTTTTCGGGAAGATGCTGAGATTGCGCATCACCTCCAGACGGTCGGCGATTTTCAGCACCACGACCCTCGGATCGGACGAGTACTGGACGATGAGCTTCTTGTAGTTCTCGGCCTCGAGACGCGTATCCTTCGGCTTGATGGTCGAAATCTTGTTCAGTCCTTCGGTAATCACTCTCACTTCTTTAGGAAACGAGCTGACGTCCACGTCTTTGTGAATCCTCGTAGCCTCGTGCAGATAGACTGCCGCGACACACTCCGCAGGCAGCCCGATCTCGTCGGCCACTATGCGGGCCACGTTGTCGGGATGCTGAATGAACGGGGATCCGTCGTAACGGGTCTCGTCCTTGAGGGCGGATAGAGCCACCGCGCGGGCTTGTTCGATAAGTGCATCCATCGAATACAAATATACCAAATATCGTGCTCCGATTTGCGGGCGCACTTTTTAATTCGTATTTTTGTCGCCCGTTATGAAATACGGATTCGACAACGAGAAGTATCTCCAGATACAATCAGACCACATCAAGGAACGCATAGCCCAGTTCGGAGACAAGCTCTATCTTGAACTCGGAGGCAAATTGTTTGACGACTACCACGCGAGCCGGGTTCTCCCCGGATTCCAGCCGGACAGCAAGCTCCGGATGCTCAAGCAGTTGAGCGACTGCGCGGAGATTGTCATCGTCATCAGCGCCACCGACATAGAGAAAAACAAGATTCGGGCCGACTACGGCATCACCTACGAGATGGACGTGCTGCGCCTGCGCACCGAATTCCAGAACAGGGGCTTCCTCGTGAGCAGCGTCGTGATCACGCATTTCAACGGACAGTCCAGCGCCAAGGCCTACAAGGCCAAGCTCAAGAAGTTGGGAATCAAAGCATATTACCACTACACGATTGAGGGCTATCCCAACAACGTGGCCCTCATCGACTCCGATGAAGGCTATGGCAAGAACGACTTTGTCCAGACCACCCGTCCGCTCGTCATCGTGACGGCCCCGGGGCCGGGAAGCGGAAAGATGGCGGTATGCCTGAGTCAGCTCTATCACGAGCACAAGAGAGGCTCGGCGGCCGGATATGCCAAGTTCGAGACGTTCCCGGTGTGGAACCTCCCCCTGATGCACCCGGTCAACATAGCCTACGAAGCCGCCACTGCCGACCTGAACGACGTCAACATGATAGACCCGTTCCACCTCGAAGCCTACGGCAAGACGGCCATCAACTACAACCGCGACATCGAGATTTTCCCGATACTCAACGCCCTGTTCGAGGGCATCTACGGCAAAAATCCATACAAGTCTCCGACCGACATGGGGGTGAACATGGTGGGCAACTGCATCAGCGACAACGACATCTGCTGCAAGGCCGCCAATGACGAAATCATCCGCCGATACTACACCGCC
>CAVGYS010000073.1:0-6608 GCA_963633505.1 Oscillibacter sp. MSJ-31 | reverse complement strand
TCTCGGGCTTGTCGGGCATAGTGTTCTCGGTGCTGCTGCTCAGCATGCTCGAGACTGTCCTGAAGCATCAGGCCACGTTCCAGATAGGGTTCTGGACAGCCGTCGCGGCAGCTCTACTACTCTCCGTCCTCGGCGTGCTCGCCGGGCTCGCGCCGGCATCCCGCGCGATGAAAATCAAACCTGTGGATGCGATGAGAGATGAATAATAAAACAAACACAAGAATATGAAAAAGGCAGTCAAGTATGTCATTCTGGCTCTTATCGGAGTGATTTTCGTAGGAACGTTCGTGTTCCTCTTTGCCAAGTCCCGTCCGGAGGCTGTTGTCTATCAAGAACTTGAAGCTACCCTCGCGGATATTCGCAAGACCTCTGTCGTGACCGGGAAGATAGAGCCGCGCAACGAGGTCAACGTCAAGCCTCAGATCAACGGCATCATCTCCGAACTCTACAAGGAGGCCGGAGAGCAGGTGCAGGAGAACGAGGTCATCGCCAAGCTGAAAGTGATTCCGGACATGACCTCCCTCAGCTCCGCCGAATCCCGCGTGCGTCTTGCCGAGCTCAATCTCAAGCAGGCCAAGACCGACTACGAGCGCGAGAAGGCCCTCTTCGACAAGAATCTGGTCAGCGCCGAGGAATACGACAAGGTCTTCCAGTCCTACAACCAGGCCAAAGAGGAGCGCGCAGCCGCCCAGGACGCGCTTGAAGTCATCCGCGACGGAGTGTCCTCCACCAACGCCACCGGAAGCTCCACGCTTGTGCGCTCCACCATCACGGGCCTCATCCTGGACATCCCGGTGAAGGTCGGCAACTCCGTGATACAGGCCAACACGATGAACGACGGAACCACCGTGGCCACGGTGGCCAACATGTCGGACCTCATCTTCGACGGCAACATCGACGAGACCGAGGTTGGTTCGCTCTCCGAGGGGATGAACATCCTCATCACCATCGGTGCGCTCCCCGACTACAGTTCCGAAGCCACTCTCGAATACATCTCCCCGAAGGCCGTGGAGAGCAACGGGGCCAACCAGTTCGAAATCAAGGCCGCCGTCAAGGTCAACGACCAATATAAGATCCGTTCCGGCTACAGCGCCAATGCCGAGGTGGTGCTTCAGGAGGTCAAGAACGTCGTGTCCATCCCGGAGAGCAGCCTCGAGTTCGAGGGTGACGGCACTTTCGTCTATCTCAAGAAGGCCGAGCAGGAATATGTCCGCACGCCTGTGACGACAGGTCTCAGCGACGGGGTCAACATCGAAATCAAATCCGGGCTCAAGGCGGGCGACAAGGTTCGCGGGCCGAGAGTCATCAATGCCGAATAGTTATGAAGAAGAAGATAGTGATATCGGCATTGCTCTTTCTAAGCTGTGCAATGCCAGGGGCGCTGGCGCAGCAGCAGGAGAAGGTCTGGAGTCTTGAGGATTGCATAAAATATGCGCTTGAGCACAATCTGACCGTGCAGCAGAGCGCTCTTGCCGTGCAACAGAAGGAGATAGAACTCAATACGGCCCAAAGCCGCCGCCTGCCTGGAGTCAGCGCGTCCGCTTCGCAGAATTTCTCCTTCGGACGAGGACTCACGGCGGACAACACCTACACCAATTCCAACACGAGCTCCACGTCCTTCAGTCTCGGGGGAGACCTCCCCGTCTTCCAGGGCTTCGACATAAGCAACGGCATCAAGATATCCAAGCTCGACCTCGCTTCCGCGACTGCGGATCTGGAGAAGGCCAGAGACGACATCCGGGTGGCCGTGGCCCAGGCGTACGTGCAGATTCTCTACAACGAGGAGCTGCTGAAAGTCGCCTCGCAGCAGACAGCCCACGATGAGCAGCTGCTCGAACAGGTTGAGGCCAAATATCTTGCGGGCAAGGCCAGCGAGGCCGAAATCTCCGCACAGCGCGCCACTCTCGCACAGAGCAGGCTCTCCGAAACCCAGGCTTCCAACAGCCTGACGCTTTCGAAACTGGACTTGACCCAGCTGCTCGAACTCCCTTCTCCGGACGGCTTCGGGGTGGTAGCTCCCGACGTGTCGGAGCTCGAACTTCAGCTTCTGATGAAGCCCGAGGAGATATATGCCCGTGCGATGGAGGTTCGTCCTGCCGTTCAGTCCGCCTTGATTCAGCTCGAATCCGCCGGAGTGAACGTCGACAGGGCGAAAGGCGGATACCTGCCGACCCTCTCCCTTAGCGGAGGCATAGGCACCAACTACTACAACACCTCCAAGATGAGCTCTCCGAGCTTCTCCGAGCAGCTGCGCAACAACTTCAGCCAGTATGTCGGGCTTTCGATGAACATCCCCGTCTTCTCCCGCTTCTCCACCCGCAACTCCGTGCGCATCGCGAAAATCAACCGCGTCAACATGCAGTTGCAGCTCGAAAGCGTGAAGAAGAATCTCTACAAGGAGATACAGCAGGCCTACTACAACGCCGTCGCGTCCCAGACCAAGTACGTCAGCAGCGAAGAATCTGCCGAGAGCGCGGCGCGTCACTATGAGCTGACCGAACAGAAATATCTCAACGGCAAGGCCAGCATAACAGACTACAACGATGCGAAGAACAGCTGGCTGCAAGCCGAGTCGGAGCATCTCAAGGCCCGTTACGAGTGTCTTTTCCAGACCAGGCTTCTCGACTTCTACAAGGGGGAGGACATAGTGTTCTGATTGAGGATTTTTCCGAAAAAAGTCGCATCTTTGTGCCACAAAGGAACCTCGAAATGAAAAAAACTGTACTTGTCTCCGGCGGCGCCGGATTTATCGGAAGTCATGTCACGGTGGAGCTGTCCGAAGCCGGATATGAGGTGATCATCGCGGACAATATGTCCAACTGCGATGAGACCAACTACAATGGGGTCTGCAAGATTCTCGGCAAGCGCCCGCCGCTCTTGAAGATGGATTTCTGCGACATGCAGGCTGTGCGGAAGCTCTTTGCCGACTATCAGATAGACGCCGTGATTCACTTCGCCGCCTACAAGGCCGTCGGGGAGTCCGTCTCCGACCCTGTCAAGTACTACCGCAACAATCTTCTCTCCTTCATCAACATCATCGACGCCGCAAGGGAGAAAGGCGGGTGCAACGTGCTCTTCAGCTCCTCCGCGACCGTCTATGGCGAGCCGGAGAAACTGCCGGTGACGGAGAAGTCTCCGCGCCAGAGCGCCACTTCGCCCTACGGCAACACCAAGCAGATATGCGAGGACATCCTGCGCGACAGCGTGAAGGCTTACGAAGGGGTGAAAGGCATAGCTCTCCGCTACTTCAACCCTATCGGGGCGCATCCTTCAGCCCTTATCGGCGAACTTCCGAGGGGAGTGCCCAACAACCTTGTCCCGTTCATCACCCAGACCGCGATAGGCAAGAGAGAGTGCCTTTCTGTCTTCGGCAATGATTATCCGACGGCGGACGGAACCTGTCTGAGAGACTACATCGACATCGTGGATCTTGCAAAAGCGCACGTGTGCGCAGTGTCAAGGATGCTTGACGGCAAGATGAAGGAGGAGTACGAGGTGTTCAACGTCGGCACGGGCCGTCCTGTCTCCGTGCTGGAGCTCATCAACTCTTTCGAAAAAGTCAACGGGCTGAAACTCAATTGGAAATTCGCTCCACGCAGGGCCGGGGACGTGACCGCCGTGTGGGCTGATCCGTCACTCGCGGAGAAGGAGCTCGGCTGGAAGGCGCAGCGCAGCATAGATGACACCCTCGCGGCAGCCTGGGCTTGGGAGAAGCGCCTTGCAGGGAGGCAATAATGTACGTCGGGCTTATAAGCGACACGCACGGAGTCTTCAGCGAGGGCTTCAGGAAGTTCTTCGAGCCGGTTGACGTGATATGGCACGCAGGCGACTTCGGCGGCGGGGTCGGCTTCTCCGAATCCATCGCGGCCTTCAAGCCTCTCGTCGGGGTGTACGGCAACTGCGACGGGCAGGATATCCGCTTCCAATACCCTCAGTTCCAATATATTGAAGAGCAGGGCTTGAGGGTGATCATGACCCATATAGGAGGCTCTCCCGGACATTATGATGCGAAGGCCACCGAACTGATAGACAGCTACCGTCCGGACGTTTTCGTCTGCGGACATTCCCATATTCTGAAGGTGATGAACGACAGGAAGCACAATCTTCTCTACGTCAACCCCGGCGCCGCCGGACTTCAGGGCTGGCAGGTGATGCGGACGGCGCTGCGCTTCAAGATAAGCGGCGGGAAAATCTGTGATATGGAGGTCTTTGAACTGCCGAGAAGCGTATGAATCTGAAGTCTCTTGCCAAGGATACTGCCATCTACGGGCTGAGCAGCATAGTGGGGAGGTTCCTCAATTATCTGCTCGTCCCTCTCTATACCTACAAGATAGCCGCCGGGAGCGGAGGTTACGGCATGGTCACCAACCTCTACGCCTACACGGCCCTTTTTCTCGCCCTGCTGACGTTCGGGATGGAGACCACTTTCTTCCGCTTCGCCGGGAGGAAGGAGGAGGACGAGAGGATGGTGTACAGCACCGCCCTTCGCATGGTGGGCTCGGTCGGGATTGTCTTTCTCTCTCTTGTCTTTCTGCTGCTCGGACCGATATCCGGAGCCATGGGATACTCGGAGCATCCCGAGTACGTCGGCTGCTTCGCCGTCATCACGGCTCTCGATGCGTTTCAGGCGATAATGTTCAGCCGTCTGCGCCAGCAGCACAGGCCGCTGCGCTTCATGACGTTGAAGTTCGCCTACATCATCCCGAGCATCGCCATCAACCTGCTTCTTTTCCTGGTTTTGGACAAGGTCCCTTCATTGCAGTGGCTCTATGAGCGCTTCAACGGGGGAGTCGGGCTGATTTTCTTCGCCAACCTGCTCTGCACTTCGGCGGTGATGCTCCTCTTTGTCCCGGAGCTTCGCGGAATCCGCTTCGGTTTCGACAAGGCACTTGCCCGGCGAATGCTCCGCTACACCTGGCCGCTGCTGATTCTGAGCCTTGTGGGCATATTGAATCAGGTGGCGGACAAGATACTCTACCCCCGCCTTGTTCCGGGGGAGGAGGGTATGGTTCAGCTTGGCATCTACGGGGCCTGCGTGAAGATAGCGATGATAATGTCCCTGCTGACCCAGGCGTTCCGCTATGCCTACGAACCGATAGTGTTCGGCTCCGGAAGCGACCGCAACAGCCCGCGCACCCTCGCCGACGGGATGAAGTATTTTGTCATCTTCACCCTTCTGGCCTTCCTGGCGGTGATGTTCTATATGCCGCTTCTCAAATATTTCGTGGGCCGTTCCTATTGGGAGGGGCTCGGCGTGGTGCCGGTGGTCATGGCTGCGGAGATTTTCATGGGGATCTACTTCAACCTCTCGTTCTGGTACAAGCTCACGGATCAGACTTGGTGGGGAGCGGTGATAAGCGCCGCCGGAGCTGCCGTCATGATTGCGGTCAACGTGCTGTTCGTCCCGAGGGTCGGCTACTGGGCCTGCGCGTGGGGCGGTTTTGCCGGTTACGGGACGGCGATGCTGCTCAGCTGGGCCATAGGGAGCAGGCGCTACCCTGTCCCATACGACGGGAGGGCCATGGGCGGGTATGTGCTTCGCGCAGTGCTTCTGTACGGGATTTCACTTCTGCCGGGGAAGCTTTGGGGAGAGGTGCCGCTCTTCTTCACTCTCCTTTTCAACACGGCCCTCCTGGGCCTGTACTGCCTGCCTTTGCTGCGGGCGCTGCTTGGAAAACGAATCAAAAAACAATAGCAAAATGAAACAGTTCATCACTACAACCATCTGCTGCCTCGGCGCGATAGCGCTTGTATGCAGCTGCGGCAACAACACCAAGAAGGCGGAGCAGGAAGCTGCCCGGCAGGCCGCAGCGGACTCCGTCGCAGCGGCGGAACAAAATCAGAGAATAATGGAAAAAATCGCACAGCTGCCGGAAGAACCGGTATTCGACATCATCACGAGCATGGGTGTCATCAAGGTCAAACTCTACTCCAAGACCCCGAAGCATCGGGAGAATTTCGAGAAACTCGCCCTCGGCAAGTTCTATGACGGAATTCTCTTCCACCGCGTCATCAACGGGTTCATGATTCAGACCGGAGACCCTCTCAGCAAGGATCCGGCCAACAAGAGCCGTTTCGGCACCGGTGGCCCGGGCTACAACGTCCCTGCCGAGTTCGTCCCGGAGTACACCCACAAGAAGGGGGCTCTTGCTGCCGCAAGACGCGGCGACGCGGCCAATCCTCTCAAGGAATCCTCCGGCTCCCAGTTCTATATCGTGCAGGATCCTGTCGCCTGCGCTCAGCTTGACGGCGACTACACCGTGTTCGGCGAGACCATCGAGGGGCTGGACGTCATAGACAAGATTGCCGCCGTGGCGACCGACGGCCGCGACTGTCCGTTGCAGGACGTCAAAATCGTCACCATAAAGCTTGACGATGGCGAGTAGGCGGCACGAATATTGCAGCAACACCGCGGAATAGTTTTTTCATAGGTTTAATTTTAGGTTAGAATTGCCGAGCCATCTCGTTGTGAAACGAGATGGCTTTGTCTATATTTGCGCTCATGATGAAAATTCTCTTCATTCACGGACTCGCTTCCTCGGGTTCCTACAAGATGTCCTCTTCCCTCAGGATATTGCTCCGTCCCTGCGAAGTCATCGCTCCGGACG
>CAVGYS010000072.1:0-6698 GCA_963633505.1 Oscillibacter sp. MSJ-31 | reverse complement strand
ACCGCTGGGACCGCAAGGAGCCGTGCCCGTTCGGACATATCACCGACGTGCTCGGGGAGCCGGGCAAGAACGACACCGAGATGCACGCCATTCTCGCCGAGTTCAACCTTCCGTACCGTTTCGAGCCGGAGGTGGAGAACGCCGCCGACCTCATCTCGGAAACGATTACCCCGCAGGATCTGGAGGGCCGCAGGGACTTTCGGGACACTCTGACCTTCACCATAGACCCGAAGGACGCCAAGGATTTCGATGACGCCCTGTCGTTCAGGAAACTGGACAACGGCAATTTCGAGGTGGGCGTGCATATCGCCGACGTGTCGCATTATGTCAAACCCGGCACTCCGGTGGACAAGGAGGCCCGCGACAGGGGTACCTCCGTCTATCTGGTCGACCGCACGGTGCCGATGCTCCCGGAGAAGCTCTGCAACAAGCTCTGCTCCCTGCGTCCCTATGAAGAGAAGCTGACTTTCTCCGCCGTGTTCGAGATAAGCCCGCGGGCGGACGTCAAGTCCAGTTGGATAGGCCGCACCGTGATACGCTCCGACAGGCGCTTCACCTACGAGGAGGCGCAGGAATACGTCGAAGCCGAGGGGAATCCTTCCGGCGACGCTCTCGTGGAAGCCGTGCAGACGCTTAACGCCTTGGCTCTCAAGCTCAAGGCCAAGGCCAGCAGGGCCGGCGCCATCGACTTCGACCGTCCGGAGATGAAGGTCGAGGTGGACGAGGAGGGCCGTCCGATCAACGTATATGAGAAGATCTCCAAGGAGGCCAACTGGCTTGTGGAGCAGTTCATGCTTCTCGCCAACAGGACGGTGGCGGAGTTCGTGGCGACCGGCGGCAAGATGAACGGAATTGCCCGCAAGACCGGGAAGACGTTCGTATATCGTGTCCACGGGGAGCCGAATGAACTGAAGCTTGAGGGATTGCTGACCTTCGCCAAGGGCTTCGGGCACAAGATAGACAAGGACATGCCTCTTTCCGGTCGCGGGGCGGCCAAGGCCCTGGGCAAGCTTCTTGACTCCGCGAAGGGCAAGCCGGAGTTCGAAGCGATGGAGAACCTCGCCCTGCGCGCCATGGCCAAGGCCTGCTACAGCACCGACAATATCGGACATTACGGTCTGGCGTACAAGTTCTACACCCACTTCACCTCTCCTATCCGGCGTTACCCGGACCTCATGGTGCACCGCCTGCTCGCCTTGTACCTTGCCGGCGGTGAGAGCCAGAAGAAGGAATACTATGAGACGGAGTGCAAGTATGCGTCCGAGAGGGAGATAATAGCCGCCGACGCCGAGCGCACCTCCATCAAGTACAAGCTCGTGGAGTTCATGCAGGACAAGGTTGGAATGGAGTTCGACGGAGAGGTGTCCGGAGTCACCGAGTGGGGCATGTACGTGGAGATCGAGCCTACCAAGATCGAGGGGATGGTGCCTCTGCGCGAGATAAAGTCCGACTTCTTCTACTACGACGAGCCCCGTTACCGTCTCGTCGGGAGGCGTACCCGCAAGGTCTATCGCCTCGGGGACAAGGTGCGCATCAAGGTCAAGAACGCCAATCTGGACCAGCGCCTGCTCGATTATGAACTTATAGAAACAAAATAAACGATGTCGAAGAATTCATCACTTTTCGCTTTCGTGGCCGGAATGGCCGCCGGAGCGCTGTTGTTGGCCTTCTCCCGCACGGAAGAGGGGCGCAAGGTCAAGGAGACCCTCAAGGCTTGTGTCAAGGACAGCCTGAAGGACGTGAACATAGAAGTAAAGGGCGACGATGACGGCGAGGAGAGCGAGGAAGAGTGGGAAGATGCCGCCGAGCGTCCCTCTCCGGAGGAATAAGGATATGGCAGAAGAACCTTTCGGCAGTTTCGAGAACCTGGCGCGGGATGCGAAACGCTATGCGGACTTGCGGCTGGATGAATTCAAGCTCAAGTCCGTCAGGGGCTTGTCCACGGCCTTGAGCCGTCTGCTCTCCCTGCTGCTTATCTTCGTGGTGCTCTCGATTGTCCTGGGCCTCCTGGCATACGGCCTCCTGCAATGGCTCAACGCCCTTGTCGGTGCGCCGTGGGGGACGATGATGGTGCTCGCGGTCTTCCTGGTGGCGCTCCTGCTGCTGCTCATATACCGCAAGAGGCTCTTCCGCGACATGTTCGTCAAGCTGTTCATCGACGTGTTCTATGATTCCGAAGACGATGGGAAAGTACTCTGAAATCCGCAGCGGCGCTCAGCTGGAGGCCGCCATCGCCGCGACTCGTGCCGAACTTTCCGTCCGGCGCAGTGCTCTTGAGGGGGATTATGCCGCTCTGAAGCGCCGCTTCGCTCCGGTCAACACGGCCGCCGGCTTCCTGGAGCGCGGCAAGAACATCATTGCCTGGTCCACGGCGGCGTTGTCTCTGCTTCGCGCTGTCCGCGGCCGCAGGAGGTAGAGGCGACTATCTGAATTTCCCGTTTTCTTCGAGCATCCCGAGGTAGGAATTGTACCTCTCCGGGCTGATGCTCCCCTCGTCCACGGCCTGCTTGACTGCGCAGCCGGGTTCGTGGGTGTGCGTGCAGGGGACGAAGCGGCAGTTGTCCGAGCAGCGCAGCATCTCGGGGAAATATTTGTAGATTTCTTCTTTTTCAAGGTTCACCAGGCCGAATCCGCGTATCCCCGGGGTGTCGATGATATAGCCTCCCGAGCTGAGGCGGTACGTCTCGGAGAGCGAGGTGGTGTGCCTGCCCTGGAGGTGTGCGCCTGAGATGCTTCCGATCTTTGGGTTGAGGCTCGGGTCCAGGGTCTTGATAAGGCTCGACTTCCCGACTCCGGATTCTCCGGAGAACAGGTTCAGCTTGTCTTTGCAGCTGCCTTTCAGCTCTTCTATGCCCTCGCCGCTGACGCTCGAAGTCTGTATGACGCGGTAGCCGGCACCCTCGTAGATTTCTATGAATGACTCGACCATCTCCGGGACTGCGTCACGGTAGAGATCGACTTTGTTGAGGGCTATCACGGCCGGGATTCCATACACCCCGCAGGTGACGAGAATCCTGTCGAGGAAGGGCCACTTCAGCTCCGGGAACAGCAGGCTCACGACTATGACCGCCTGATCGAGGTTGGCGGCGATGACCTGTGAACGCTTGGAAAGGTTCACTGACTTGCGTATCAGGTGATTGCGGCGCGGCAGAATCTCCCTTATCAGGGCCGGGGCCTTTTCCGTGGGGGTGGCCTCGGTCTCGTAGATGACCCTGTCCCCTATGGCCACGGGGTTGGTCGCGTCGCTGTTTTCCAGCCTCACCTTGCCCCTGAGCACCGCCGGGAAAAGTTCCCACTCCGGGAGCCGGCTCAGCAGGAAGTGGCTGCCCGTGTTCTTGACGACTGTGGCTTCTCCCGTCATTTTGCCCGGCTTACGAGCCTTTCTGCGAAATTGCGCAGGACTTCGGTCTCCTGCACTCCGAAATCGGCCCTCTGTGCGGCTTTCAGGGCCAGGTCGGTGAAGCGTACCACCTCTTCCTTGGCGTCTTCGCCCACGTTCACCGCGTTGTAGATGTCCTTGACGGATGCTATCTTGCGGGCCTTATCTTGAGGAGTGTCGGCCTTGGCGGAGAAGGCGGAGAGGAACGCCTCCTTGTCGGAAATCTTCTCGAGAGTCCTCACCGTGAGCCAGCTCTTCTTGCTGTTGACGATGTCTCCGCCGATGGGCTTGCCGAAGAGCTTCTCGTCCCCGAAGGCGTCGAGGTAGTCGTCGGCAATCTGGAAGGCCATGCCGAGCTGATAGCCATACTGATACAGGGCGTCGCAACGGGGCTTGTCGGCTCCCGCGATGATGGCTCCCATCTGCGCCGAGCAGGCGAGCAGAACCGCCGTCTTGAGCCCGATCATCATATTGTATTCCTCCATCTTCACCTCGTCGCGGCTCTCGAAGTCCATATCATATTGTTGACCTTCACACACTTGCGCGGAGGTTCGCGAGAAGAGTTCCAGCACGCTCCCGAGCACGCCCCGGGGGGCTTTGCTTATGCGCTGGTAGGCGTCTATCAGCATCACGTCCCCCGACAGAATCGCCGTGTCCTCGTTCCACTTCTTCCATACGGTCGGCATGCCCCGGCGCAGCGGGGAACGGTCCATGATGTCGTCGTGCATGAGGGTGAACGAGTGGAATACCTCCAGTGCGGCGGCGGGGGAGAGTATTCCCTCGTTGAAATCGTCCGCGAAGAACGAATATGCCGTCAGGCAGAGTCTCGGGCGCACTCTCTTCCCTCCGATTTCTATCATGTAGCGGAGCGGGGCGTAGAGGCCATGGGGCTCCTGTTTGAAACTGATCCCGTCGAACATCTCCTTGATGACGGCGTCTATCCGGCTTTCTGTAATCATAGTTGCAAAGATAGTCATTGTTTTTGTCTTTTCGCTTCGGAGTGTGCTCCAGCCTCGAGTCGGGTCGGATGCGGCGCGCCCTGGCTCCGGGGATGGATTCCTTCCCGGTTCAGCCTTATGGAGCGAGCCATCGCGGTGGGTCGCTGTTGGCGCATTGCGGTGAAAAGAGTAATTTTGCGGCCATGAAAAAATTGATATTCGCCACTACGAACAAGGGCAAGCTGCGCGAGGCAGGTGAGATACTCGGCGGGCGCTTTGAAGTCGTCTCGCCGTCTTCGCTGGGCCTGGATGCCGAGGTTGAGGAAAACGGGGATACGCTTGAGGCCAACTCCCGCATCAAGGCGCGGCATCTGTATTCGCTTTGCGCTCAGGACTGCTTCGCCGATGACACGGGACTTGAGGTCGAGGCTCTCGGGGGCGCGCCGGGGGTGTATTCCGCGCGCTATGCCGGGGAAGAACAGGATGATGAGGCCAACATAGCCAAACTGCTTTCGGAGCTTTCGTCTCTCGGCCCGGGGGTGTCGCGCCGCGCGCGTTTCCGCACCGTCGTCACCCTTATCCTGGACGGGAAGGAGTATGTCTTCGAGGGGGAGACCGGCGGGAGCATCACCCTTGGCAAGGTCGGGACAAACGGTTTCGGCTACGACCCGGTGTTCGTCCCCGATGCGTATCCTGACAGGACTTTCGCCCAGCTTTCGGATGAGGAGAAGAACGCCGTCTCCCATCGGGGCTCCGCCATCAGGGCGATGGCGGAGTTCCTCGGAGGGCTTCTCGCTTAATCCATCTTCGTCAGGTGCCTCGGAAGCCGTTTTGAAATGGTCCCGGCTACTTGACTTTCGGCAAGTGGCTTAGGCTTTCGGCGATCTGCTTGTCGGTCGGGATGACGTCTGTCATCTTGCCGTCGTTGAACTGCTCGTAGGCCTTGAGATCGAAATATCCCGTCCCCGTAAGCCCGAAGAGGATGGTCTTTTCTTCTCCTGTCTCCTTGCACCTCAGGGCCTCGTCGATGGCGGCGCGGATGGCGTGACTGCTCTCCGGCGCGGGAAGGGTGCCTTCCGTGCGGGCGAAGAACTCTGCGGCTTCGAACACCGAGGTCTGCTCCACCGAGCGCGCCTCCATCAGTCCGTCGGCATAGAGCTGGGAGAGGATGCTGCTCATTCCGTGGTAGCGCAGTCCGCCGGCGTGGTTTGCCGACGGGATGAACTGGCTGCCGAGGGTGTACATCTTGGCCAGAGGGCAGATGGCTCCGGTGTCGCAGAAGTCGTAGGCGTAAGTGCCCCTCGTGAAGCTCGGGCAGGAGGCTGGTTCCACGGCGATGAAGCGGTAGTCCTTCTCTCCGCGCAGTTTCTCCCCCATGAACGGGCTGATGAGGCCGCCGAGATTGGACCCGCCTCCGGCGCAGCCGATGATGACGTCAGGGGTGATTCCGTATTTGTCGAGGGCGGCTTTCGCCTCAAGTCCGATGATTGACTGGTGCAGGAGCACCTGGTTGAGTACCGACCCGAGCACGTATCTGTACCCTTCGTGGGTGACGGCGGTCTCCACCGCTTCGGAGATGGCGCATCCGAGACTTCCGCTCGTTCCCGGATGTTCAGCGAGGATCTTGCGTCCCACTTCCGTGGTGTCGCTCGGCGAAGGGGTGACGGCGGCTCCGTAGGTGCGCATCACCTCGCGCCGGAACGGTTTCTGCTCGTAGGAGCATTTCACCATGAACACCTTGCAGTCAAGGCCGAAATATGCGCAGGCCATGCTGAGCGCCGTGCCCCACTGCCCGGCTCCGGTCTCGGTGGTCACGCCCTTCAGCCCCTGTTTCTTGGCATAGTAGGCCTGGGCTATGGCGGAGTTGAGCTTGTGGCTGCCGGAGGTGTTGTTGCCCTCGAACTTGTAGTAAATCTTGGCGGGGGTGTCCAGGGCCTTTTCCAGGAAATAGGCCCTCACCAGGGGAGAGGGGCGGTACATCTTGTAGAAGTCGCTGACTTCCTTCGGGATGGGGAACAGGGCCGTGTCGTTGTCCAGCTCCTGCCGGCAGAGTTCTTCGCAGAAGACCCCCTTCAGGTCTTCCACCCCCATCGGCTGGAGCGTCGCGGGGTTGAGCAGCGGCGCCGGCTTGTTCTTCATGTCGGCGCGGACGTTATACCATGCCTGCGGAATCTCGTTTTCGTCGAGGTAAATCTTGTAAGGTACTTTCTTTTCCATGATTTTTGATATTGACGGTTAATGATTGTATTTCAACGAAAAAGGCCCCGTCGCAGCTGCGGCAGGGCCTTGGGTGTCATATTATGCAAAGACAACTCTACGGCTGAAGCCTCCTACGACTTTGGGAAGAAGTAAGAGCGCCACCACCAGAAGAAATTGTTGCC
>CAVGYS010000071.1:842-6740 GCA_963633505.1 Oscillibacter sp. MSJ-31 | reverse complement strand
TGCCTAAGCTGGGCATAGGAGGGAAACGCAAGTGCTAAAGCTGCGGCGGACGTAAGAAGAACCCGCCTGAAAAAAGAAAAATTCATACCACTCTAATCTATCAATTCTCCCCACTCTTCCGTCCGAGCGTCAAGTTCTCGCTTGAATTCCAGATAGTTGCGGGTAAGTTCCATAATATCATCTCCTTCCTTGGGAGACTGCAACACGGTCTCTATCTGCTTCATCTTCTCCTCCAGACCGGCGATTTCCTTCTCGAGCCATGCTATGCGGTTTTTCTTCTTGCGATCCTCCCGCACGGCCTGCCTGTTCTGCTCGAAAGCCTCCTTCTTCTGCGGAGCATTGTCAGTGGTGGCCTGCGGCGGGGCGCATTTGCGCTCAAGTTCCTGCAGGTTCTCGATTTTGCGCTTTTCGAGGAATTCCGTCACGCTCCCCAGGTGCTCCGTGACCTTGCCGTCCCTGAATTCGTACATCTTGTCGACCAGCCCGTCAAGGAAATCCCTGTCATGCGAGACAACGATCAGGGTGCCGTCATAGGCGGCGAGAGCCTGCTTGAGTATGTCCTTGGACTTCACGTCCATGTGGTTGGTCGGTTCGTCGAGGGCCAGCAGGTTGTAGCTCTGGAGCATCAGCTTGGCCATCCCGAGCCGGGCGCGCTCTCCCCCGGAAAGCACGGACACCCTCTTGTCGATGTCCTCCCCCCGGAAGAGGAACTGTGCCAGCAGATCCCTGAGCTTGGTGCGTATCTCACCCACCGCTATCCTGTCGAGCGTCGAGAACACGGTCTCATTTTTGTCCAGCACGTCCTCCTGATTCTGAGCGTAATAGCCAATCTGCACGTTGTGCCCCACACGGGCTTCCCCGCTCAACGGCTCCAACTCCCCCATTATCACCCTCATCATAGTCGTCTTGCCCTCACCGTTGCGCCCGATGAAGGCCACCTTCTCCCCGCGCTTGATTTCGATGTCCGCATTGCGGAACACGACCTTTTCGGGATATCCCACGCTGAGGTCGCTCCCCTTGAACACCACGTCCCCGGAACGCGGCGCCGGCGGGAACTTCACGTTCAGGCGCACGTTGTCCGTCTCGTCCAGCTCTATTCTCTCCAGCTTCTCCAGAGCCTTGATGCGCGACTGCACCTGATTGGACTTGGTGGGCTTGTAGCGGAACGCCTGGATGAACTCCTCCGTCTTCTGAATCATCCGCTGCTGGTTCTCGTATGCCGCCGTCTGCTGTTGCAGACGCTCGGCGCGAAGCTCCAGATAGCGGCTGTAAGGCACCTTGTAATCATTGATATGGCCCAGCATCACCTCCACGGTGCGGTTGGTCACGTTGTCCAGGAAGCGGCGGTCGTGGCTTACCAGAAGCACCGAACAGCGGATGGATTTGAGGTAGTCCTCCAGCCACTCGATGGACTCGATGTCAAGATGGTTGGTAGGCTCGTCGAGCAGCAGGACCTGCGGTTTGCGAAGCAGAATCTTGGCAAGCTCGATGCGCATGTTCCAGCCCTGCGAGAAAGTCTCCGTGTTGCGACTCAGCTCGTTGTCCCTGAAGCCCAGCCCGAGCAGAGTTCTGCGCGCCTGAACCTCCGGCGGCTCGCTGTGGCTCAGTTCGAGACGGTCGTTGAGATTGTTGAGACGTTCGATGAGAGCCGAATACGAGTCCGACTCATAGTCCGTGCGGGTCTCCAGTTCACGGGTCACGGAGGAGATCTCCTCTTCGAGCCGGGACACGTCGTCAAATGCCGACATCGTCTCCTTCAGCACGGAAAGCCCCTTGTGGTGCTCCATTATCTGGGGCAGATAGCCTATGGTCACGTCGTTGGGCTTGTCTATCCGGCCGGAGGTAGGATTCTGGATGCCGCAGATGAGCTTCAGGATGGTCGATTTACCGGCCCCGTTCTTGCCCACAAGCCCTATCTTGTCGTTCTCGCTTATATGGAAATTGATGGCATCCAGCAGCACGAAGCCGCCATAAGACACTGTAACGTCCTCTACAGAAATCATTTGCTGAAAATTATCTCGTCAAAAAATTCGGGCCTGTGAAAATCCGGCTTCGGAGTCGCCACCGGGAAAAGGCTCAGATAGTGCCGCTGCGGCAAGGCGTCGCCGCACTTGTAGAAATTCCCCCGTGCACGCAGCCCGGAAAAGCTCCCAAGATCGTGATATACGAACGTAGTGGCCGGAATAATCAGCTGCATGTCCCATTCCACCCCGCCCTCGCGCAGAGCGAAAGGCTCGCCTCCGAGACTCCCCCTTCGGACTATCCCCTCGTAAGCGCTCTCCGGGAGGAATTCCCGCCCCTCTCTACCTCTTCCGCAGCACATGAGAATCTTGCCTATGCAGCTGCATTCTATGTTATAGTACAGTCCGTCGTCGGACGGAGCGAAGAAAAACTCCACGCAGGAGTCCCTGTACACGGGCCCCCTGTCCGCCGCAGTCAAGGCCACGGCGGCATCCTCCCGAACCTTGTAATGCAGGTACAGATTGTCCCCGTCGTGATGCGCAGAGAGCGACACCTCCGGTCTGCCCGGCCACAGCTCAGGCCAATTGACGCAATTTATTCCCCATTCGCGGGATTCTTCCGAGATGAGCATAGCAATATCGAAAATTCATACAAAAGATACATCGGAATGGCCAGCACGAACATCGACAGCGGATCCGCCGGCGTGATGATGGCCGCCACTATAAGTATTGCGACAAAGGCATATCTGCGCCCCTTGCGAAGATCCGCCCTGTCGATAATCCCCAGACGCGAAAGCGCCAGCACCACCGTCGGGAACTCGAACACCACCCCGTTGAGCAGCACCATTGAGGTGAACATCGACATATACGAGCTGAGACTGATGGTGTTGACCACCTCGGCGGAAACCGAGTAGTTGAAGAAGAACTGAAGGCACAGCGGCAGTACGAGAAAATACCCCACCAGCACGCCAAGGTAGAAGAGAACGCCCGAAAAGAGGAACGCAGCCCTCAGCGCACGCTTCTCCCCCGCATACAGAGCGGGAGCGACAAACTTCCATATCTCCCTGACGATGAACGGGAACGAGAGAATCAACCCCGCCGCCACGCTGGCCCTCAGATGCACGAAGAACTGGGCACTCAGGTCGATGTTGATGAGGTTGATATCGATATTCCAGCCGAGCAGCCTGTAGAGCGGAAAGCCGGGACGCGACGGAGAGAGTATGATTCCGTCGAAGAGCTGTTCCCTGAAGCACAGCCCGAGACAGGAGAAGGCGCACAAAAAGAGAGCCGAGCGAATCAGAGTTCCCCTCAGCTCATCCAGATGGTCCCAGAAGGACATTTCCTTCTCCCCTGCCACCTCTCTATTACGACTTGTCGGAGGAGGAGCCGTCTATCTTCTTCTGCTCGTCATCGTCCTTGCCGTCAAGGGCGTCCTTGAAACTCCTGACCCCCTTGCCGAGCCCCTTCATCATCTCCGGGACTTTCTTCCCGCCGAAGAGCAGGAGGATGACAAAAGCGATTACGACAACCTCCCACCAGCCTATAACCAAAGGATAAGTCAACATAAGCACGCGTTATTTATTGATGGCCGCAAGTGCAGCCTCTATGGATTCGATTCTGGCAAGGCAGTCCGCCTCCTTCTTGCGCTCCGTCTCGATCACGGACGCGGGAGCGTGAGAGGTGAACTTCTCATTGGAGAGCTTGGCCTGCACCCCGGAGAGGAACTTCTTCTGATGATCCGCAAGGAGCCTGGCCTTCTCGCCCTCGGCGTCGATGAAGAGGGAGAGCGGCACACTGAAGCCGAGAGTCCCGCAGATGAACGACACTGCGGCCCCGTCGGCCTTGCCCGACTTCACGGCCGAGAGATTGGCCGCCTTCATCAGCACGCTCACGAGCTCCTGCGGAAACGCTCCGTCCACGAAGAGTTCAAGACTCTG
Organism: Oscillibacter sp. MSJ-31; assembly: GCA_963633505.1. Lineage (GTDB taxonomy): Bacteria > Bacteroidota > Bacteroidia > Bacteroidales > UBA932 > Cryptobacteroides. Next base: position 2,842 of record CAVGYS010000071.1, on the reverse strand, counting down.
CTTCGGGGAAATCTGCTTCTGCGCACGGATGCTGCGTACGGACACGACGGCGTCGCGAATGAGGTCGAAAGCCTCAAGGAACTTCGGGTCATAAGGCCCCGCCACCGGGGTGCGTTCAAACATGATGGTCTCACCCTCGGAACGCTCCTCCATCGCATGCCAGAGCTCCTCCGTGATGAACGGCATCACAGGATGGATCAGCTTGAGCAGCTTGTCGAGGAAGCCCAGCGTGGCCTTGTACGTGGCTCCGTCCATGGCAGTGCCATACGCAGGCTTGACAAGTTCGAGATACCAGCTGCAATAGTCATCCCAGAAGAGCTTATATACTGCCATCAGCGCATCGCTGATGCGGAACTTGCGGTAATGCTCCTCCACGGTCTCCACGGTGCGGGAGAGCAGAGCGTCGAACCACTTGAGAGCTACTGCGGCCTCCTGAGGCTGAGGGGCTTTCTCATCCACCTTCCAGCCGCTGACCAGTCTCCACGAGTTCCATATCTTGCCGCAGAAATTGCGACCCTGCTCCACCTGGGACTCGTCATAAAGGATGTCGTTGCCCGCCGAAGAGCAGAGAAGCATCCCCAGACGCACTGCGTCAGCGCCGTATTTCTCTATGAGCACCAGGGGATCCGGGCTGTTGCCGAGGGTCTTGCTCATCTTGCGGCCGAGCTTGTCCCGGACGATGCCGGTGAAGTAAACGTTCCTGAAAGGCACGTCGGACATGAACTCATCTCCGGCCATGATCATCCTTGCCACCCAGAAGAAGATGATATCCGGGCCCGTAACCAAGTCATTGGTAGGATAATAGTAGCTCAGGTCGGCGTTCGGCTTGTGCTCCGGATGTCCGGGACGCTCCGGATCGAACACCGAAATCGGCCAGAGCCAGCTGGAGAACCAGGTGTCGAGCACGTCCTCATCCTGACGCAGGTCCGCCGCAGTGAGGGACGGATTCTTCCTGCGGGCCGCTTCAAGTACCTTCTCGGCGGTCTCCTCCACGACCACGCTTCCGTCAGGAAGGTAATATGCCGGGATGCGCTGCCCCCACCAGAGCTGCCTGGAGATGCACCAGTCATGGGCGTTCTCCATCCAATGGCGGTAGGTGTTGCGGTATTTGTCCGGGATGAACTTGATCCTGCCAGACTCCACGCTGTCAAGCGCCTTCGCGGCAAGGGCCTCCATCTTGAGGAACCACTGCGCGGAGAGCTTCGGCTCAATCACGGCATCCGTCCTCTCGGAATATCCTACAGGCGAAACGTATTCCTCTATCTTGACGAGGTTCCCAGCCTCCTGAAGCATCTTTACGATTTTCTCCCTCGCGACGAAGCGGTCCTCGCCGACGAGAATCTGCGCCTTGTCGTTGAGACGGCCGTGATCGTCGATTATCTCCATCACTGGCAGATTGTGCCGCAGGCCTATCTCATAGTCGTGGGCGTCGTGCGCCGGGGTCACCTTGAGGCAGCCCGTACCGAAATCCATCTCCACGTAGCTGTCCTCAATCACAGGGATCTCCCTGTTTATCAGAGGTATGAGCACTTTCTTCCCACGCAGGTGGTGATACCTCTCATCGGCAGGATTCACGCAAATCGCGGCATCTGCCATGATGGTCTCGGGACGGGTCGTGGCGATCACGAGATACTGGTCGGTAGGATTGCCCTTGCCATCCGAAATATAGTAGCGGAGATGATAGAAATGGCTCTTGGTGTCGCGGTGGATGACCTCGTCATCGCTTATGGCCGTGAGCGCCACCGGGTCCCAGTTGACCATCCTCACGCCGCGATAGATCATACCCTTATTATAGAAGTGGCAGAACGTGGCGATCACGGCCTTCGAGAGCTCCGGCTCCATCGTGAAGCGGGTGCGGTCCCAGTCGCAGGAAGCGCCCAGCTTGCGGAGCTGCTGCAGGATGATGCCTCCGTGCTCCTCCTTCCATTCCCAGGCATATTTGAGGAACTCCTCGCGGCCGATGTCCTCCTTGGAGATGCCTTTCTGCTTGAGTCTCGCCA
>CAVGYS010000071.1:0-832 GCA_963633505.1 Oscillibacter sp. MSJ-31 | reverse complement strand
GTCGCGATGCTCGCGTGGTCTGTGCCGGGCACCCAGCAGGCGTTCTTGCCGTCCATTCGGGCCTTGCGTACAAGCACGTCGTTGATGGTATTGTTGAGCACGTGGCCCATGTGCAGAATTCCGGTCACGTTCGGCGGCGGGATGACCACCGTATAGGGTTCACGACTGTCAGGCTCCGAATGGAAGCACTTGTGCTTCGTCCAGTATGCGTACCACTTGTCCTCCACTGAGGACGGGTTATATTTTGCTTCAAGTTCCATAAGCGGCAAAGATAAGCAAATTATCATTAAATTTGCGGGCCGAAAAACATATCACCGTTATGGACAAAGAAGAAAAGCAGATAAACATCGAGCTCAAGCCGGAAGTGGCGCGCGGCTCCTACTCCAACCTCGCCATCATCACCCACTCCAGAAGCGAGTTCATACTCGACTTCGCCACCATCCTCCCGGGACTTTCCAAGCCGGAGGTGCAGAGCCGCATAGTGATGGCTCCGGAGCATTGCAAGAGACTGCTCAACGCCCTGTTGGACAACCTCGGCAAGTACGAGGCGCAGTTCGGCCCGATCGCGATGGAAGGCCAGAGGCAGCCGGAAAATACGTTCAATATCGCAGACTTCAATCCCAATGGAACCAAATCTTAAGCAGATTCGGGCCATCGTCTATGACATAGACGGAGTGCTCACCGACGGCTGCATAATCCCCGTCGGACCCAATCCCGAAGACCTCGTGCGCATCGTGGACGCCAAGGACTCCTTCGCGTCGAGAGTCGCCGCAGCCAAGGGATTCATCATCGGAGTCATCTCCGGAGGGGACACCCCCGCCCTGCACAGCCG
>CAVGYS010000070.1:5696-6792 GCA_963633505.1 Oscillibacter sp. MSJ-31 | reverse complement strand
GTGCGCGGCAGCGACCTGGGAGTGAAAGTCAGACTCACCCTTGAGGAGATAGCCTCCGGCTGTGAGAAGACCATCGGCGTGGAGCGCGACAGGCCTTGCCCGTCGTGCGGCGGCAAGGGCAGCACCAATGCTTCCGACATCAAGGTATGCCCTACCTGCAAGGGTTCCGGACAGGTGATGACGGGCGGATTCATATTCAGCAACGTGAGCACCTGCCCCAACTGCAAGGGTTCCGGCAAGATTGTCTCCAACCCGTGCAGCCGATGCCGCGGCACCGGGGTGGTCAAGACAAGCGAGAACGTAACCGTCAAGATTCCAGCCGGAGTGGAAGACGGCATGCAGCTGACAGTCCAGGGTGCCGGGAACACCGGGCCGATGGGCGGAGTCAACGGAGACCTTTACGTGACGATAGAGGAGATCCCACACTCACTCTTCAAAAGAGAGGGGCAGAATCTTTTCTATACCAAGGTGATACGAGTTACGGACGCGATCCTGGGCTGCGAGGTTTCAGTTCCGTGCCTCGACGGCCCGCAGACCATCAAGCTACCTGCCGGCACACAGTCCGGCACCGTGCAGAAACTGCGCGGCAAGGGCCTTCCGTCCGTAAACGGCTACGGCAAGGGGGATTTGTACGTCAAGATTCTCATCTGGGTTCCACACAAGCTGAGCAAGAGCGAAAAGGAGGCCATCGAAGCGATGAGAAGCAGCGATTCCTTCAAGCCGGCCCCGACGAGAGACGATATGCTGATCTTCAAAAAAGAGAGCGAATTCTTCTAAAAAAATTTGGAGGTTCACATTTATTGCCTATCTTTGCAGTCCGAAAAAGCAGCCTCTCTTCAGACGGTTTGATGACGCTGCGGATAAACATAATTAGAGATTATGGATTTGATTAAATTGGTAGAGCAGTCTTTCAGCGAGAACAAGGCTGCATCCTACCCGGAGTTCAAGGCCGGTGACACGATTACCGTGACCTACAAGATTAAGGAAGGAGATAAATTCAGACTCCAGAGCTTCCGTGGCGTAGTCCTCCAGATTTGCGGAGCCACCCCGTACACGAAGACCTTCACCATCCGCAAGATTTCCAACGGTGTCGGAG
>CAVGYS010000070.1:0-5686 GCA_963633505.1 Oscillibacter sp. MSJ-31 | reverse complement strand
ATCGAGAAGATTGAGCTCAACAAGGTCGGCAAGGTTCGTCGCGCACGCATCTTCTACCTCCGCAACCTCGCAGGCAAGAAGGCCCGCATCAAGGAAGCGAAGCGCGCCGTGAAAGAAACTCCGGCAGAATAATACACAGAGGGCCGGCTTGTCCGGTCTGACTTGGCGCCTTAGCTCAGCTGAATAGAGCATTTGACTACGGATCAAAAGGTCGCAGGTTTGAATCCTGCAGGCGTCACCAGGAGGTTGCCCACACGGTCTGGGCAACTTTTTCTGTTTCAATACTTTATCGATTATGTCACAGAACCACACTCTCCGAAAACTCCTGCTGTCCGCAGGCGCGGCCGCCGTCGCTCTCGCATCCTGCCGGAACACTCCCGAGCCCGAAGGCCTTGACATCATTGCCGGGCCGCAATATATGACAGAGGACATCCTGCCCGTCTCGGCCCCGTTCCGCACCATAGACTTCGTTCGCCCGACGTTCCCTGAGCGCAGCGTCACGGTCAAGCTGCGTTCCGCCGCATCCGGGGACGGGCTGAACGTCGCCCGGGAAACGGCCACAGCCATCCAGCAGGCGATAGACTCCGTTTCGCAGCAGGGAGGAGGGACTGTCGTGATTCCGGAAGGCGAATGGCTCAGCGGACGCGTCTGCCTCAAGAGCAACGTCAACCTGCATCTGTCCAAAGGCTGCACGCTCAACTTCAGCGGGCGGATTGAAGACTACCTCCCGGCGGTATATACCAGAGACGAGGGCATGAACATGTATTCCCTCGGAGCCTGCATCTATGCCGACGGGCAGACCAACGTCGCACTCACGGGAGAAGGCATCATCAAGGGGCCCTCCACGGAGTGCGAAATCTACGTGCGCAACACGCAGAATGCCAGGAACGTCGATGAGCTCATGAAAGTGCCTCTTGAAAAGAGGATATTCAACGGCAGCGGCACAGCTGAAGTGTTCCTCCCCAAGACCATCTCCCCTATCCGATGCAGCGGCGTCTTCATCGAAGGGGTGACGCTCGAAAGAGGCCTGTTCTGGAACGTGGTTCCACAATATTGCGACAACGTCATCATCCGCGGCGTCACGGTCCGCAGTTTCGGGCACGGGCGCACCGACGGCATCGACATAGATTCCAGCCGGGACGTACTCATAGAATACTGCTCCCTTGACTGTCAGGACGACTGCTATACGATGAAATCCGGCAGAGGAGATGACGGGGTGGAAACCGGCATAGCCACCGAGAACGTCGTGATACGCCACTCGTTGGCCCTGCGCGGAGCGGGCGGCATCGTGTGCGGCTCGGAAACGGCCGGAGGCATCCGCAACGTCTATCTGCACGACTGCATCTTCGACGGCACCGACCAGGCGTTCCGCTTCAAATCCCGCCGTCCGCGCGGAGGCGGCTCGGAGAACGTCTACGTCGAACGGGTCAAGGCCAGGCTCCTGAAGGATGCGCTCTACTGCGACGAGCTCGGCTCCGCCCGATGGGTGGGCAAGCTGGCCGAACGCTACCCCGCCCCGGACGTCAACCGTCTCACCCCTTACCTGCGCAACATATCCATCCACGACGTGGAGATAGAGAGCTGCCGCAAACTCATCAACGTCACGGCCCTGCCGGAGCTCAAGGGCTCCAGCATATTCTTCGGCAACGTCACTGCCAGATGCGAAGAGATAGGCAAGGTGCAGGATGTCGAGAGATTTTCGATAAAGGACATAAAGGTCGAGAGCAAGGATACCGTCTTCACGATAGACAACTGCGACTACGCTTCGTTCTTCGGATTCACCAACGCCGCCCTGGACTGCGACGTCCGGATAGACACGGTGGGCAAGTGCGACTATCTCAGCATACAGACCTACCCGTCCCATCCCGTGACCTACGACTCGATACGCCCGGGGGAAGTCTGGCTTGACACGGAGGGGAAACCGATCCAGGCGCACGGATTCCAGGTGACCTGGCGCGACGGGAAGTACTACTGGTACGGCGAGGACAAGACGGAGACGCTCTTCGGCACCAACAAGTTTTTCTGCGGCGTCAGGTGCTATTCGTCCGAGGACTTCTACAACTGGAAGGACGAGGGGGACATCATCAAGCCGTCTTCCGACCCGGAATCCCCTCTCCACTGGTCGCAGAAAATCGAACGTCCGCACATCGTATATAGCGAAAAGACAGGCAAATATGTCTGCTGGCTCAAATACCAGGCCAACGACGGGCACTTCGTGATAGCCCAGTCCGACAACTTTCTCGGGCCTTACGAATTCGTCACGAACCTCAAGCCCGACGGCTTCGCGGTGGGAGACTTCGACATGTACACTGACCCGGAAAGCGGCAAATCCTATGTCTGGTTCGAGCGTCCGCACTGGGAATACGTCTGCGCCGAACTGACCGAGGACTGCCTTGGCGTGAACGGGACGTTCTCGGAGCATTTCGTGGGCCTCACTCCCCCGCTGACCCGGGAGGCGGCGGCGCACTTCCTCAAGGACGGCCGTCACTACATGTTCACCTCCGGCACGACCGGCTACACGCCGAATCCTTCGGAAGTGGCCGAGTTCGACGACTACCACGGAGAATACCGGGTTCTCGGAGACCCGCACGTGGGAGACCCTTACTCTCACTCGTTCTGCTCGCAGATCACGAGCGTCATCCGGATTCCCGGCAAGGACCTGTATGTCGCGATGGCTGACCGGTGGCAACCGTACACCCTCAATACGGACATCCCGGCCAAGTCCTACGCCTCTTTCATGGCCAAGTACAAGAACCACCGCCCATATCCGAGAGACTTTGAAACGCCTAAGACCGCGGACCGCCTCTATACCCTGGTCTCCCCATCCCAGGCCGTCTATAACGCCACCTACGTCTTCCTCCCCGTCATATTCCGCGGCGGAATGCCGACCATAGAGTGGAAGGACGAATGGAGGATCGAGGATTATGATTAGAGATGTTCGGACAGCATATCACATATCAATAAAATTTATATCTTTGCGGACTAAACATTGTACGACTTATATGTATTGGACACTTGAACTGGCAAGCAGCCTGGACGATGCTCCATGGCCTGCAAGCAAAGAAGAATTGATCGATTACGCCAACCGCTCCGGAGCTCCGGAGGAAGTCATAGAAAACCTCGAGGAGCTCGAGGAAGAGGGAGAGATATACGAATCCATCGAGGACCTCTGGCCGGACTACCCGACCAAGGAAGACTTTTTCTTTAACGAGGAGGAGTATTAAGCCATTATTGAAGTATTATTGATTTATTTTCAATAATTTATGATTGAAGCACCGGGAAGTCCCGGTGCTTTTTCTGTGCCGAAAACGCCCCATTTCGGGGCTGAAAACAGGCTCAAACTACCCAATTACTATCCAGTGAAACGACAAATCTTCCTTGATATTGAGAATGACACTGTGGTTATTTTTTACAATGAATCCAAGAATGCAAAACCAAGAAAGCCTGACCTTCACGGTCGGCTTTTTTATGCGGTATCAACAAATTTGCTTATTTTTGTACAATTGAATTGGATATGCCTAACCGAGAAGTTCAAGACATGATTCCGGTTATTGCGGAATTCTTTAAAAATCAGCCGATAGAAAGAGCGTTCCTTTTCGGCTCGTGTTCGCGTGGAGAAGAGACAGCAGACAGTGATGTTGATATTCTGGTGAAGTATGTCGATGGCAACAAACTTTCGTTGTTGGATATTTCACGTATGATGGTGGATCTCAGTCATAAAATCAGCCGGAAGGTTGATCTTGTTGAGGAAGACAGATTGAAACCATTTGCCGTGGAAAGTGTCAACCGCGATAAAATCAAAATATATGAGAGAGCAGGTCAGAGATAAAGAGCGTCTGCGGCATATTCTTGAGGCGATTGAAATCCTTCAAAGTGGTGCGGAACGTTATTCGATGGAACAAGCCGGGAAAGACAGCATCATATATTTCGGTTTTGTCAAGCAGGTGGAGATTATTGGAGAGGTTGTATATATGCTTACTAGGGAATTTCGTAACGCTCATCCAGAAGTTGAGTGGGAAGCAATCGAAGGCATGCGTCATGTTTTGGTTCACGGCTACTACGAGATAACACCTGATAAGGTCTGGAATTGAGCCATCAAAACACCAAAGTGTCATAAACCTCTCTCAAGTCTTGTTGCCTTAACCCGAGGTATCCGCGAGTGATGGAGGTGCGGGAATGGTTGAAGAGTTCAGCGAGTTTGATAAGAGCCATCTCGCTGTTCTCTCCGGCCATTTCTACTACTTGACGCCCGAAAGTCTTACGGAAAGAATGGGTGGAGAAATGCTGTATTATCCTGTATCTGCCATCCTTGAACAGTTTGCGCGTTTATCTTATTCACCGAATATTTTCGGCGAATATATCGGCTATTCACCGAAAATTTCATAGCTTTGTTGAAAATCTACGAATATGTATCTGCATCAAAGGAAAAACTGGTGGAACTTCAATTTCGACAAAGAGGCGGTTATGAATAGGCTAGGCACAGTCAGGGCTATGCAAGGACTGATGCTCGGCCGTATGACTTCGCTTGGTTTTGATTTTCAGGATGAAGCAATGCTTACCACGATGTCATTGGAACTTGTGCGATCCAGTGAGATTGAGGGTGAGGTTCTCAATATGACAGAAGTCCGTTCGTCCATTGCTCGCCGTCTGGGCATTGAGATAGCCGGGCTTGTTTGTACTTCAAGATATGTTGATGGTATAGTCGAGATGCTTATGGATGCGACTCTGCATTATGACGAGCCGCTGTCTGACAATCGTCTTTTCGGGTGGCATAATGTATTGTTCCCGACTGGAAGAAGCGGTCTCTATACCATTGAAGTCGGGAAATATCGCACCGGGGAGATGCAGGTGGTTTCCGGCCCGATGGGACACGAGACAGTTCATTATGAGGCCCCTGAGCCGGAACGTGTCCCGAAGGAAATGCACAGGTTCAACAGCTGGGTGAATACAGAGAATGAGATGGATCCTGTCATCAAGGCCGGCATAGCTCACTTATGGTTTGTTTCAATTCACCCCTTTGACGATGGAAACGGGCGTATCACACGAGCCATCACGGATATGCTGCTTGCACGCAGTGAGCATTCATCTAAGCGGTTCTATAGTATGTCAAATGAGATGAAGATAATGCAAAAGGATTATTACAATGTGCTGGAAAAGACGCAGAAGGGTGATGGCGATATTACTGAATGGCTCTTGTGGTTTCTGGATTGTTTCAGGAAAGCACTTGCTTCAACAGAAGAAACACTTTCATCAGTTCTTGCAAAATCTCATTTCTGGGAAAGCCATAAGGACATTGCAGTCAATGACAGGCAACGTAAGATTATCAATATGCAGTTCGATGGATTTTTCGGCAAGCTGACTTCTGGCAAATGGGCGAAAATCGGGAAATGCTCGACGGACACGGCTCTCAATGATATTCGGGATCTGGTAAACAAGGGTATGCTGAAGAAAAATGATGAAGGTGGTCGAAGCACAAATTATTCACTGGTCATTGAGCATTCAGACAACGGATAGTCATTATCAAGTTTCAGCCATTTCAAAAGTGAAACTTTCTATAGACACGGAACCATATACACGAAATCAAAACAAATGTACGAAGTGTTGATAATAAATGCAACTCCAATGTACCGGTGACTTAAACTGAAAAAAGTTGTCACTGTACGAGGAGAAACGTATAGTAACAATG
>CAVGYS010000069.1:0-6805 GCA_963633505.1 Oscillibacter sp. MSJ-31 | reverse complement strand
TCTTTAAAGTGGTGTCGGATGAAAGAAAAACTCTTGGGAAAAAGCCTTGAAGAACTTCAGGAAGCGGCCGTATCCTGCGGTTTGAAGCCGTTTGTGGGCAGGCAGCTCTCCGATTGGCTGTATGTCAAGAGGGTCCGCTCCTGGGAAAGGATGGTCAACGTCTCCAAGGCCGCGAGAGAGGCCCTCGCCGGGAAGTTCGACCTCGGAGTCACGCCGCCGGCAGAACGGGCGCTCTCGTCCGACGGCACGGCCAAGTACCTCTTCCCCGTCACCTGCCCCCGCCCGGACGGAGCGGAGGAGTCGATGGTGGAGGCCGTGATGATTCCTGACGAGGACCGCCGCACGCTCTGCGTCAGTTCCCAGGCCGGCTGCCGCATGGGATGCCACTTCTGCATGACCGGAAGGCAGGGCTACCACGGCAGTCTCGACCGCGCCGACATCCTCAACCAGTTCCTGAGCATCGACGAGTCGGCCGATCTGACGAACGCCGTCTTCATGGGGATGGGAGAACCGATGGACAACTACGCCGAGGTCATCGCGGCCATAGGCGTGCTGACAGCCCCGTGGGGCTTTGGCTGGAGTCCCAAGAGAGTGACCGTCAGCACGGTGGGAGTCATTCCGGAGCTCAGAAGATATCTGGATGAAAGCCGCTGCCACGTGGCGGTCAGCCTCCACAATCCCTTCCACGACGAGCGCCTCTCGATGATGCCTTCGGAGAAGGCCTGGCCGATAGCCGACGTCGTGGAGCTGCTGAGGGGCTACGACTTCAGCGGGCAGAGAAGAATAAGTTTCGAATACACGATGTTCTCGGGATTCAACGATGACAAGCGCCACGCCGACGCCCTCATCCGCCTGCTTCGCGGGCTCGAATGCCGGGTCAACCTCATACGCTTCCACAAAATCCCTGATTTCCCGTATGAGAGCACGTCGGAGAAGAAGATGGAAGACTTCAGGGACAGACTCAACAACAACGGAATACTATGTACGATAAGAGCATCGAGAGGGGAAGACATTTTCGCGGCCTGCGGGCTGCTTGCCGGCCGGCACTCACAGCGGTTCTGATGCTGGCAGGCTGCCTGACGGCGGCATCCCAGCAATATCCCAACGGGCTGTCGGTGGACAGCGCAGATCCTGCGCGCGACTCCGTCTTCATACGCCAGATACGTGGCAAGATGAACTATATCCGCTCGCACGAACACCGCCCGACGGTGGCCCTGCTCCTGTCCGGAGGCGGCGCGAAGGGCGCGGCCGAGGTCGGGGTAATCCGCTACCTCGAAGAGATCGGAATGCCGGTGGACATGGTGCTCGGAACGAGCATCGGAGGACTCATCGGAGGCCTCTACTCGGTGGGATACAGGACGGAGGAGTTCGAGCAGCTCTTCACCAGCCAGGACTGGGGAGTCATGCTTTCCGACGCGATACCGCAGGAGTACGTCCCGTACGCCACGAAGATGTACAACGCCAAATATGTCCTGACGGTACCGTTCCACAATCCGGTGGAAGTGCTGGACGAAAAGCAGACGCACCGCAATGAGACTGACAGGATGATCGACGAGAGGCAGTCTCTGATAAGCTCGCTGCCTTCCGGCTACGCCTACGGCTTCAACGTCAACAACCTCCTCTCCAGCCTCACGGTGGGATATCAGGACAGCCTCGCGTTCCGCGACCTGCCGACCCCGTTTGTCTGCGTGGCCACGGACGTGGTCTCAAACAAGGCCAAGAACTGGGGCTCCGGCTCGCTCAACACGGCGATGCGCTCCACGATGTCCATCCCGGGCCTTTTCGCACCGGTCCGCACCGGGGGGATGATCCTGGTGGACGGAGGCACGCGCAACAACTTCCCCGCCGACATCGCGAGGGCCATGGGGGCCGACTATATAATAGGAGTGGAACTTTCCGACCTCAGGCCCGGATATGAGCAGATCAACAATCTCGGAGACATCGTCAACCAGTTCATCAGCATGCTCGGCAAGGACGCGTTCGACAAGAACGTCACCATCCCAGACATCCTCATCAAACCGGCCATCTCGGAGTACAACATGCTGAGTTTCAACAGGGCCGCGGTTGACACGATGATGCTGCGCGGGTACGAGGCCGCTCTCGGCAAAAAAGACGCGCTGCTTCAGCTCAGAGACGAAGTGGGCCGCGCCAAGGTGGAAGAAGGCGGCAGGAAAGCCGTCAACATAGCCCAGACCCCGGTGAAAGTGGGTGAAGTGGAATTCACCGGTGTGAGCGGGGACGAGGAGAAGATGCTGTCCGCCATGGTCGGCATCGCGCCCGGCGACAGTCTGGACAAGGCCGCAATCGACGATGCGATGTGCAAGCTCCAGGCCACCGGGGCGTTCGCTTCCGTGAAATATTCCCTGCTCGGCAGCGAGGAACCTTATACGCTTGTCTTCGAATGCGTCACCTCCCCGACCAACAGCCTGGGCATCGGGATGCGGATGGACACGGTCGAGTGGGTGTCGATGCTCTTCAACGTCGGGTTCAACACCAACCGTCTGACAGGCTCGCACCTCAACTTCAACGCCAAGATAGGCCAGAATCTCAAGGCCGGGGTCCACTATGCCTACAAGCACGCCGGAATGCCGACCCTCAACCTCGAAGCCACGGCGTACCGATACAAGGGCAGCATCTCGGAAGGGGCCGACGCGCTGGAGATGGACGCCTCGTTCCGGGGGCACAGGGAGATGTTCTACCTTACCGACGTAAGCTGGACCAAGGCCAATTTCAAGCTGGGTATAAAGAACGACAGCTACTCGTTCAACGAGAGAACGGTGATGGGCAGCATGATCGAGACCAATCTCGGCAGCAGCGCGCTGAAGGGCGACTTCGTGGGTGCGTTCGCCAAGGGCAACTGGTACTCCTTCGACGACTTCTACTACCCGTCCAAGGGGGCGAACCTCGCCCTGGCGGTGAACTACGATTTCCTCAGGCGCGGCCAGAAGGACTTCACCCCGATTCTCATGCTCGGCGTCGATTACAAAAAAGTCTTCCCGACCAGCGGGAAAGTGGCGATAATAGCCGACCTGCACACACGCGGCATCATCAACGACGGGGCGAATGACCGTGACAACATCTCCGCGCAGATGTCAATGATGCACAGCAACATATTCGGAGGCTTCATCAAAGGCCGCTTCACCGAATTTCACGTGCCGTTCTTCGCGGTCAACAGCGTCGCGTTCGCATCGGACCACATCGCGACCGCCGTGCTCGAATGCCGCTTCAACCCGTACAAGAAACTTTATTTCTCGGCCATGGCCGGCATGGAGGAGAGCAATGAGAGCCTTTCGGACTTCATCACCGAGTTCAATCCGGACTGCGTGGCTTTCGGAGTCGAGGCCGCATACAATTTCATCGGCGGGCCGATCAAGTTCAACGCACACTGGTCCAAAGCTTTCGGCTGGGGCGCCTATGCCTCGCTGGGCTTTGATTTCTAACGATGGACGAGAAGGGGAAGAAGGTGCTCGCCCGCATGCAGGCCCTGTGCGCCAGGAGGGAGTACTGCATCGGAGACATACGCAGAAAACTCTCGCTCAGACCCGAAGTGGATGCGGGTACGGAGGAGGAGATCATCTCCTCGCTCGTGAAGGACAAGTTCGTGGACGAGCTGCGCTATGCCTCGGCCTTCGCCTCCGAGAAATCGTCGCTCAGCGGATGGGGTCCGATAAAGATAAGAAGGGCCCTCTCCGCCAAGGGATTGACGGCGGAAGTGATCGATGCCGCGCTGTCGGAGATGGACAAGGACAAGGCTGACGCGAAGCTGGAGAAACTCCTGTCCGCCAAATGGCGCTCGCTCCGGGATGACCCGCAGGGGAAGCTGAAGCTGCTGCGCCACGCCCTTTCCAGAGGATATCTCTACGATGAAGTCCGCCCGATTGCGGAAAGGCTCACTTCCGGACAGGACGCAGACGAAATTTGACGTTGCGGTAGCCCTCCCCCTCCACGATTCCCTCCTCCACGAAGCCGAGCCGGCGATAAGCCTCGCCCCCGTCCTGCATCTGCGCGTCGGCATAGCTCATTATGTCATCCGGATTCACCTCGTCGATGAAGGCGCAGAGCAACTTGCCCATCCCGCCGATGACCCGCAGCCCCGGAAGGGAAGCGTAACGCACCCATTCATAGGAACTTATCTTCACTCCATCCTTAATCCAGCGGCGCGCGTTCGAGAACGTCGCCACGGCGACCAAGGTCCCCTCGGGCAATTTCTCCTCCCCTTTCCCGGTACTCCTCTCCACGAAGAGGCCGTAGCGGTAGCGGCTGCCGGTGCTCCCCAGGCGATGGTTGGCATCAAGGAAAGCCGCCGCACAAGCCTTGTCTATGCGGTGGACGGAGCAGTTGCGCGCGAATATGCCGGGAGAAGGGCCCACTCCGCCTTTTGCTTTAACGGCCCTCTTCAGAGAGAGCCTCGTTGAAGCACTTGCGGCACAAAGGCTCATAGACGTCCTTCTCGCCCAGGAGCACGAGGTCCCGGCTCTTGCTCAGGCGGTGGGAGTGGTTGGCGAGATTGCCGCACCTCACGCAGATGGCGTGCACCTTCTGCACGTCCTCCGCCACGGCCATCAGTTTGGGGATAGGTCCGAACGGGACCCCCATATAGTCGGTGTCAAGGCCCGCCACTATGACTCTCACTCCCCTGTCCGCAAGATTCTGACACACGTCCACAAGGCTTTCATCGAAGAACTGGGCCTCGTCCACGCCCACCACCTGCACGTCGTCCTCCACGGAGAGCATCTCGGAAGCCTTGGCGATGGGGACGGAAGTGAGCTTGTGAAAATCGTGGGAAACCACTTCGACGTCGGAATAGCGCCTGTCTATGGCCGGCTTGAAGATGGCGATTTTCTGGTTGGCGAATTGCGCGCGGCGCAGACGCCGGATGAGCTCCTCCGTCTTGCCGGAGAACATCGAGCCGCAGACGACTTCTATGCAGCCGGATTTTTTGTGATTTTCAGAAAACATTGCGTAGATTTGCACTTAGGGCGACAAAGATAACAATTTTGCCCCGCATTGATGCAGTGAGTGGAAGACTTTACATAGTGCCGACCCCGGTGGGCAATCTGGAAGACATGACCTTCAGGGCCATACGGGTGTTGAAGGAGGCCGACCTGATATTAGCCGAGGACACCCGCACGAGTTCGGTGCTGCTCTCCCATTACGAGATAAGGGGGAAGAGCCTGCTCTCCCATCACAAGTTCAACGAACACCGGACGGCGGAGATGATCCGGGACAGGATTCTCGCCGGGGAGAACGTGGCTCTCATCAGCGATGCCGGCACTCCGGGGATTTCGGATCCGGGCTTCCTGCTCTCGCGCAGCTGCGCGGAGGAGGGCATAGAAGTAATCACTCTCCCGGGAGCCACGGCCTGCATCCCGGCGATAGTCTCATCGGGACTCCCCTGCGACCGCTTCTGCTTCGAGGGCTTCCTCCCGCAGAAGAAGGGCCGCCGGACAAGACTTGAAAACCTTACAAACGAAACGAGAACTATGATATTCTACGAATCACCAAGACGTCTGGTGAAGACTCTCGAGCAATTCTCGCAGGTCTTCGGAGGGGGGCGCACCTGTAGCGTCTCCCGGGAGATCTCCAAGCTGCACGAGGAGCACATCAGAGGCAGCATCGACGAAGTGGCGGAGCATTTCCGCGAGCAGGAGCCGAAAGGCGAGATAGTGATCTGCGTGGCCGGCCTTCCGCAGGACGGACAGCACGAGCACCGCAACAAATATCGGACAGAGGAGGGAGAGTATGGAGAGCGGGAAGACGTCGAAGAAGAAATATAGCGGCACCTCTTTCAAGGTCGGAGTCATCGCCTTGACTTTTCTTATAATCGGTTATCAGACAGCCGTTTTCATCCACAGGACTGCCATACTGCGCATAGAGTCGCTGCGTGACAATCCCGACACTGTGTATATCGCGGCGGCGCCGGGGCCTGCGTCAGTGTCGGGAACGGCCCTCGGGCCTCGGGCGGAAGCGCGAGGCGGAAGCGCGAAAGTTCCCTCCGCCCAGGCCGATACCGTCCGCGTAAGCGCACCTCACAGTCCCGTCGTCAAGAAGGTGCGGGAGCAGAGCAGAAAGGCCGAGAGCTTCAGGTTCAATCCCAATACGGCCTCGGTGGAGGATCTGTTGAGGCTAGGCTTCAGCGAGAAGCAGGCCGCCTCGATAGACAACTACCGCAAGAAGGGAGGGAAGTTCAGGCGGAAGGAGGACTTCGCCAAGTCCTTCGTAGTCTCCGAGAAGATTTACCGCAGGCTGGAGGACTTCATCGACATCCCTCTCACCGACATCAACCGGGCGGACTCCGCCGCATTCGACGCTCTCCCCGGCATCGGTCCCTACTTCGCCGCGAAGATGGTGGAGTACAGGCGGAAGCTCGAAGGATATTCCTATCCGGAGCAGCTGCTGGACATCTACAATTTCGGCGAGGAGCGCTTCGACAAGCTCAAGGGCCTGATAAGCTGTTCTCCGCCGGAGCCTTATCCGCTATGGTCCCTGCCGGAGGACAGCCTGCGGCTACATCCTTACGTTGCAGGATGGGCGGAAGCCCGGGGCATCGTCCGCTTCAGGGAGAACAGTCCCGTCGACAGCCTGACGGTGGAGGCCCTGTCCCGCGCCGGAGTCCTCCCCGAGGCCCGGGCGTCCAAGCTCTCCCGCTGCCGCATCGCTCCCCCGCTGAGGTCAGATTAGATCATACCGAACTCCTTATTTGTCGGATTTGAGCACTTTCGAGCGAATTATTCGTCGGATTTGAGCACTTTAGCGCAAATTATTTGTCGGATTTGAGCACTTTCATTATCTTTGTGCCACATTG
>CAVGYS010000068.1:0-6924 GCA_963633505.1 Oscillibacter sp. MSJ-31 | reverse complement strand
AATGAGCTGCAAGCAGTTGCGCGGAGACATCAACTACGCCTGGCCGACGGCCAACTATGCCGTCATGGGGGCCGAGGGAGCCGTGGGCATCATCTACGGCAAGGAAATCAAGGCCGAGACCGACCCGCAGAAGCAGGCCGAGCTGATCGAAGCGAAGAAGAAAGAATACAACGACCTTTTCTGCAACCCTTATCAGGCGGCGCAGAAAGGATATATCGAGGACGTGATTGAGCCGCGCAACACCAGATTCCGCGTGATTCGCGCACTGGAGGTGCTCGATGGCAAGCGTCAGGAAATGCCAGCCAAGAAACATGACAACCTCCCTCTTTAGTCTTCTCACGGCAGGCGCCGAAAGGATGGCGCAGACCGACCCGCACGGATGGACGCTCACCCTCATCAGCGTGAGTGTGGTATTTTCCGCACTGATCATCCTCTATTTCGTCTATAGCCTTTCCGGCGACATCTTCTCCGGGAAGCTGAGCCTCAGACGCAAGGCGAAAGCCCCCGCAGGCTCCCCGGACGGAGAGGTGGCTGCGGCCATAGCCCTCGCGCTCCGCAGCGAATGCGGCTCGGACGAGCAGATAGCGGCGCTGACAGCCCTCTGCCTCTATCTTGGCGAGAGCGTCCACGACAGCGAAAGCGGCGTGATAACGATCAGACGCGAGGGCGTCTCCCCATGGAACGGGGCACAGTTCAACTTCAGAAAACAAGTCAGAAAATGAAAGAATACAAATTCAAAATCAACGGCAAAGAATACAACGTAGCCGTAAACGGCGTGGAAGGCGACAAAGCCAGCGTCACGGTCAATGGTGTCTCCTACGATGTGGAGCTGGATAACGGAGCTCCTGCGGCGGTGCAGGCTGCTCCATCACAGACAGCCTCCCCGGCAGCGGCCTCGGCCCCTCAGGCGGCAGCTCCGGCAGCTCCGGCAGCTCCCGCCGCCGCGGCCAAGGGCGCGGGCAAGGACATCGTCTCCCCTCTTCCTGGCGTAATCATCAGCGTGGACGTCAAGGAAGGACAGGCGGTCAAGCGCGGACAGAAAGTCGCCGTGATCGAGGCCATGAAGATGGAGAACGAGATTCTCGCCGAATGCGACGGCACCGTCACGGCCATCCACGTCTCCAAGGGGGATTCCGTGCTCGAGGACGCCAAGATCGTCACGATAGGCTAGGCTGATGGAAACTATCATTGAAAGCCTGCAGCAGTTCTGGCAGTTCACCGGCTTCGCCAACTGCACCTGGCAGCATCTCGTGATGATTCTGATAGGCATCATTTTCATCACGCTCGGAGTGGTCAAGAAATGGGAGCCGCTGCTGCTCGTCCCGATAGGCTTCGGTATGATTGTCGGCAACATCCCGGTATTCCCGGGCTTGCAGGTCAGTCTCTACGAACAGGGTTCGGTTCTCAACATCCTCTATCAGGGAGTGCGCCAGGGCTGGTATCCGCCGCTGATATTCCTCGGAATCGGGGCGATGACTGATTTCTCGGCTCTGATTTCCCAGCCGAAGCTGATATTGATCGGAGCGGCGGCGCAGATGGGCATCTTCGGAGCCTACCTCCTCGCCCTCTCCATGGGCTTCGCCCCCAACGAAGCGGGAGCGATAGGCATAATCGGCGGCGCAGACGGTCCTACGGCCATCTTCCTCAGCTCCAAGCTCGCTCCGGAACTGATGGGAGCCATCGCGGTGTCGGCCTATTCATACATGGCCCTCGTGCCCGTGATACAGAAGCCTATCATGCTGCTGCTGACAAGCAAGAAGGAGCGCCTCATCAGGATGAACAAACCTCGCGTCGTGAGCCAGAAGGAGAAGATCATCTTCCCTATCGCGGGCTTCATCTGCACGGCCTTCATCGTGCCGTCGGGACTCCCGCTCCTGGGCATGCTCTTCTTCGGCAACCTGCTCAAGGAGAGCGGAGTCACCAAGAGACTCGCCACCACCGCCGGAGGTCCGCTCATCGACGTGGTGACCACCCTCATCGGGCTCACCGTGGGAGCGTCCACCCAGGCGGACGTGTTCCTCACCTCAACCTCCGTCAAGATTTTCTTCCTCGGACTCATCTCCTTCGTCATCGCGACCACCTTCGGAGTGCTCTTCGCCAAGTTCATGAACCTCTTCCTGCCGGAGGGCAAGAAGGTCAACCCTCTGATAGGCAACGCCGGAGTGTCCGCAGTGCCGGATTCGGCCAGAGTATCGGAGATCGTAGGTCTCGAAGCCGACCCGTCCAACCACCTGCTCACTCACGCGATGGCCCCGAACGTGGCCGGAGTGATCGGTTCCGCGGTGGCCGCCGGAATCCTGCTCGGATTCCTCGGGTAATTATCCTTCAAGCATAAAAAGCCAAACCCTTGCGTTTGGCTTTTTTTTTGCATATTTTTGTCTCTTGTCAGTTGATGGCTGACAAATGATTGATAACAATAAACTAACGACAAAAATATGCCCAACAAACTACAGGAACTGACCGACAAGCTCTACAACGAGGGGCTGTCGAAAGGCAGGGAAGAGGGTGAAATCCTTCTGGCCAAGGCGCGCAAGGAAGCCGAAGAGATCCTCTCCAAGGCCAAGGCGGAAGCCTCCGCGATAGTGGAGACGGCACGGAAGGACGCCTGCTCTCTCAAGGCCAAGGCCGAATCCGACGTCAGGATGGCCGCTTCCCAGAGCCTTCAGACCGCCAGGAAGAGCATCGAGGAGGTTCTCCTCGGCTCCCTTGTCGCGGACAAGGTCGGGGAAGTCCTCTCCGATCCGGAATTCATCAAGAAGATAATCGTGGCCGTGGCCGAGAGGTTCAACGCCGAAGAAAGCTGCGAACTCTCCCTCGTTCTCCCCTCCTCCCTCCAGTCGGAGCTTGAGCCGTGGGTCAAGGGAGGTTTGCAGAAAGAGCTCGGCAAGGGAGTGCAGGCCAGCTTTTCCAAAAAGATAGGCGGCGGCTTCACCATCGGCCCCAAAGAAGGCGGCTGGTTTGTGAGCATGAGCGACGAGACTTTCCGCGAACTCATCTCCGAATATCTCCGTCCGGTCACAAGAAAGCTTCTCTTCGGACAGGATGAATAACTACGAATACGTCATTGCGGGTCTTCCCCTCCTGCAAAGCTCTTCGACCAAGGGCGGGCACTTGGATGCCGACGCCCTCATCGACGAGATTCGCAGCCAGCTTTCCGGCAAAGACAACTCCCTGCTCGACTTTTTCCTCTCCGGCTACGACGAGGGCAGTCTGGGAGCCGACTTCTACAAGGCCGCCCTCAGCCATCGCAACAGCTTCATCCGCAAGTTTTTCTCCTATGACCTCCTGGTGCGCAACACCAAGGTCGCGTGGATCAACTCCACGGTGGGCCGTCCCGAGGGGACAGATGCCATCGGCATCGATGACGGGCAGGAAGACGGGGAACTTCTCAGGCAGGAGGTGCGCTCCGTGCTTGACTGCGGAGAGATACTCCGTAGGGAGAGAGGACTCGACGACCTGATGTGGCGCAAGGCGGACGAGCTGACACTCTGGTCGCTCTTCGACCTGGACGTGATTCTCGCGTTCATCGCCAAGCTCAAGATCGTGCAGAGATGGGAGAGGCTCGACCCCGAGACCGGGCAGGAATATTTCCGCAAGCTCGTACAGGAAATCAGAGCCACATACGACAACAAAAAAAACACACAGATACAATGAAGACAACAGGAAAGGTGACGGGCATCGTTTCAAACCTCGTGACCGTGGCCGTGGACGGGCCTGTGGCGGAGAACGAACTCTGCCATATCGACCTTGACGGGACACAGCTCCTTGCCGAAGTCATCAAGGTCAACGCGGACAAGGCGTCCGTTCAGGTCTTCGAGAGCACCCGAGGCCTGAAGAACGGCGACAAGGTCGAATTCCTCGGCAAGATGCTCGAGGCGACCCTCGGCCCGGGACTTCTGTCGAGCGTTTACGATGGCCTGCAGAACAACCTCGCCACCATGACAGACGTTTTCCTCAAGAGAGGAGAATACACGGATCCGCTGGATCGGAAGAAACTTTGGGATTTCACCCCGATCGCGAAAGCGGGCGACAAGGTCGCGGCCGCCGACTGGCTGGGAGAAGTCAAGGAAGGGTGGCTGCCTCACAAGATAATGGTGCCGTTCAGTTTCAAAGGCGAATACGTGGTCAAGTCGGTCGCTCCGGCCGGACAGTACACCGTTAACGAGGTGATTGCCACACTCAGCGGACCGGACGGGGACACTGACGTGACGATGACGCAGAAATGGCCTGTCAAGGTCGCCGTCAAGGCGTATCGCGAGAAGCCGCGTCCGGAGAAGATCATGGAGACCGGAGTCCGCGTGATCGATAGTTTCGACCCTATCGCCGAAGGCGGCACGGGCTTCATCCCGGGACCGTTCGGCTGCGGCAAGACTGTGCTTCAGCACGCCATCGCCAAGCAGGGCGAGGCCGACGTGATCGTGATGGCGGCCTGCGGAGAGCGAGCCAACGAGGTCGTGGAGATATTCACCGAGTTCCCACAGCTCGTCGATCCGCATACGGGACGCAAGCTCATGGAACGCACCACCATCATCTGCAACACCTCCAACATGCCTGTGGCGGCCCGCGAGGCTTCCGTATATACGGCCATGACCATCTGCGAATACTACCGTGCGATGGGGCTGCGCTGCCTGCTGCTCGCCGACTCCACCTCCCGCTGGGCACAGGCCCTCAGGGAGATGTCCAACCGTATGGAGGAGCTCCCGGGCGCGGACGCGTTCCCGGTTGACCTTTCGGCCATCATCTCCAACTTCTACGCCCGCGCCGGAATGGTACGCCTGGGCAACGGCAAGACCGGAGCCATCACTTTCATCGGCACCGTCTCCCCTGCCGGAGGCAACCTCAAGGAGCCCGTGACCGAATCCACCAAGAAGGCCGCCCGCTGCTTCTACGCCCTCGAGCAGAGCCGCGCCGACCAGAAACGCTACCCGGCCGTCAACCCTATCGAGTCCTATTCCAAATATCTGGAATATCCGGAAATCATCTCCTACCTCGACTCCAAGATCGAGAAGGGATGGGTTGACAAGATACTCAAGGCCAAGAACATAGTTCGCCGCGGCAAGGAGATGGCCGACCAGATCAACATCCTCGGCGACGACGGAGTACCTATGAGCTACCACGAGTCCTTCTGGAAATCGGAGCTCATCGACTTCGCCTTCCTGCAGCAGGACGCCTTCGACCCGATCGACGCCGTGTCATCCATGGAAAGGCAGAAATATATGCTGGACCTCATCCTCGGCATCTGCGAGCGGAATTTCGACTTCGACGATTTCGAGTCCTGCCGCAACTTCTTCAAGGAGGCCATCAACATCCTCAAGCAGATGAACTACTCGGAGTTCCAGGGCGACAAGTTCAAAGAATATCAGCAGCAGTTGAACAAACTTCTCTCATAAAATGGCAGTCAAAGCATATCAACGCACATACACGCGCCTGAGCGCGATTACAAAGGCCACGGTGTCACTCAAGGCCGACGGAGTCGGCAACGACGAGCTGGCCACGGTGGACGGCAGGCTGGCACAGGTGGTCAAGACCAAGGGGGACACCGTCACACTGCAGGTATTTTCCGGGACGGAGGGCATCCCTACGGATGCGGAAGTCTCGTTCCTCGGAGCCCCTCCGACCCTCAAGGTCAGCGACCAGCTCTCCGGACGCTTCTTCAACGCCTACGGCAAGCCTCTCGACGGAGGCCCGGAAGTCGAGGGCGAGGTGCGCGAGATCGGCGGCCCGTCCGTCAATCCGTACCGCCGCCGCCAGCCTTCGGAGCTCATCCCTACGGGCATCGCCGGCATCGACCTCAACAACACCCTCGTCTCCGGACAGAAGATTCCGTTTTTCGCCGACCCGGACCAGCCGTACAACAAGGTGATGGCGGACGTGGCGATGAGGGCCGACGTGGACAAGATCATCCTCGGAGGAATGGGCCTGTCCAACGACGACTACCTTTTCTTCCGCCACGAGTTCGAATCGGCCGGAGCCCTCGACAGGATCGTTTCCTTCGTCAACACCACGGAAGACCCGCCTGTGGAGCGACTGCTCATCCCTGACATGGCGCTCGCCGCGGCGGAGTACTTCGCCGTGGACAAGAACGAGAAGGTGCTCGTGCTCCTGACGGACATGACGCTCTACGCCGACGCCCTGTCCATCGTGTCCAACCGTATGGATCAGATTCCTTCCAAGGACTCCATGCCGGGTTCGCTCTACTCCGACCTCGCCAAGATATATGAGAAGGCCGTGCAGCTCCCGTCCGGCGGTTCCATCACCATCATCGCGGTGACCACCCTCAACGACGGGGACATCACCCACGCCATCCCGGACAACACCGGATACATCACGGAAGGCCAGCTCTTCCTGCGCGCCGACTCCGACTCGGGCAAGGTCATCGTGGATCCGTTCCGTTCGCTGAGCCGACTCAAGCAGCACGTCCAGGGCAAGAAGACCCGCGAGGACCACTCTCAGGTGATGAATGCCGGAGTGCGTCTCTACGCCGACGCCCAGAACGCCAAGACCAAGCTCGAGAACGGTTTCGACCTCTCCGACTACGACCTGCGCTGCCTGGACTACGCCAAGGAATACGCGACCCGTCTGCTGTCCATCGACGTCAACGTCAGCGTGGAGCAGATGCTTGACACGGCCTGGGAGATATTCGCCAAATATTTCTCTCCGTCGGAGACGGGCATAAGGCAGTCATTGATAGACAAATACTGGAAGAAATAACATATTGTGGCCATAAAATTCCAATACAACAAGACCTCCCTGACGAATCTGGGCAAGCAGCTCAAGGTGCGCCAGAACGCCCTGCCGACCCTCAAGAACAAGGAGTCCGCGCTGCGCACCGCAGTGCAGGCCGCCAAGAACGAGTCGCGCAGGCTTGAGGTGGAACTTGAAAGGTCGCTCTCCGGCTACAAGGACATCGCGGCCCTGTGGAAC
>CAVGYS010000067.1:3376-6937 GCA_963633505.1 Oscillibacter sp. MSJ-31 | reverse complement strand
GTGAAACTTAGGATCAGGAAGTAGAATCCTCTTTTTAGGCTTCGATTTTCTCATTTTGTTTAAAAATTAAAGATTAAAAACCATCCTTCAGACTACTTCTTCGGTTTCTTGGCTCCGTAGAGTGAACGCGACTGCGTTCTTCCTTCTACACCGGCCGTATCCAAAGCGCCTCTAAGGATGTGGTAACGTACACCTGGAAGGTCCTTCACACGGCCTCCGCGAACAAGCACGATCGAGTGCTCCTGGAGGTTGTGGCCCTCGCCAGGAATGTAGGCATTGACCTCTTTTGAGTTGGTGAGACGTACACGGGCAACCTTACGCATCGCTGAGTTAGGTTTCTTCGGGGTTGTAGTGTAAACCCTGAGGCATACGCCACGCTTCTGAGGGCAAGCATCCAACGCACGAGATTTTGATTTGACTTCAATGACCTCGCGTCCTTTGCGAACTAATTGTTGAATTGTTGGCATAAATGGTTGTTAACAAAAATTATAAAAGCCCCCGACAAAATCGGGGGCTGCAAATATAAGCAAAATTAAACTATTTACAAAAAATATCTCAACTACCTGTAGTTGGCGAACTCGACGTCCTTCTCTGCACGGGCCTTGAATGCCGGGCTCTTCTTGGCGACTTCGAGGTATTTCGCCACGTCGGAAGCGTTACCCTTGCGAGCCGCGATGATGGCGCGCAGATAGTTGCTGCGGGCGCAATTGCAGGTGATGGCCTCGGATGCCTTGTCAAGCTGATTGCTGAGAATGTAAGCTACTGCGGCATTGTGGCTGCCGGTCCCGGCAAGCTCGGACGCTGCCTGAGCATACTTGCCCTGAAGAAGGCTTACGGTACCGAGATTGGCCTTGGCCTCGGCGGAGCCGGACTGCTTGAAGAGCTTGGCAGCGGCATCGTAATTGCCCTTGCGGAGCTCGCATACGCCCTTGGCGTTGACTACGTCCGCATCGACGTCCTTGACGGCGGCAAGATATTTGGCGGCATCGTCAACCTTTCCCGCGTTGAGAGAGAGCACTGCGAGGTTGAAGTTGGCCCTGTCGGAGCCGAACTTGTCAACGGCCTGCTTGTAGAGCTCAGCCTTGCGTGCAGCGTCGTCGGACTTCGCGGCGACCCTCAGGAGAGCCTCCTCGTCAAGCACGTCAATCGCCTTGCGGGAGAGCTCCTCAAGCTCGGCCTCGGAGAAGTTGCGATAATCGACGTCGGCGATGAAGCGGGCGCGGCGGAGCTCAGGGAAGACGTTCTTGTTGATCTCGGTATAGACCTGAGACATGTTTCTGATTTCGCTCTCGCGGACAGCAGGGTCGCTGTACATCGAGAGGACGCGGAGGATAAGCTCCTTGTCGGAGATGTCGGATTTCTGCACGGCTTCCTGGAAACCTTCCCAGTCCTGACCCATGCTCTTGACTTCAAGGTTGTCGGTATCCATGCCTCCGGTCACCTTCTTCCATGCCTTCTTTGCAGAGGCGGCACGCTTGTCGGAAAGCTTGGCATTGTACTCCTGCCCTCCTTCAGGGGAAGCGTAGGCGACGATCTTGGTTCCCGTCACGGTGTAACGAGGGTCGGATTCGATCTCTTCGAGCGCGGCCTGAAGCTCCTTGACTGAATTTGAGCGGAGCTGGCTCTTCTTGACGTCCGCGGAGTTGTAGTCGTAGAGAATCTGTCCCTCGGCGCTCTCCTTGATGACATCCTGGTATGCGTCTTTCTTGAACCCGTACTCTCCGCTCGTAGTGGCGAGCATCTGCGTCACGTTGCAGCCGTCAGCCACCTTGATGGCCGGAATCTCTATCGGCTTATCCTTATAATAGGCGACGCAACGGAGCTCAAGATAGGACTTCTCGACTCCCTTGGCATATTCGAAAGAGACGTTCTCCTTGACTACGCCGCCATCATAAGCGACGACGGTGAAGTTGTCCTGAACCTTCTCTCCCTGGTAGGTGAAAGTCTGGGCGGCCTGCTCTCCGCCTTCATATACGAGCACCGGAGTCACCTCGAAAATGGCCTTCGGGTGGAAATATTTGGCCGGATAGGTGACAGTAATCTCTGCCGAAATCTTGTCACCGACAAGAGCGAGCACCTCGGGGGTGCAGTTCACCTTCACGTTCTCCACCAGCTTCATCTGCTCCGCCCTTGACTTGGAGCAGGATGCTGCGGCGATTACAAGGGCGCAAAGCGCGAAAATCTTAAAAATCTTCTTCATAATAGCGATAAATAATATTCGTGATCTTGATTTTCAATTCCCGCAAAAATACGGAAAAATACTTAACTTTGCTAAATATGGATGCACAAGATCTGCAAAGGTTAAAGAACAAATTCGACATCGTCGGCAACGACCCGGCATTGACTCACGCCCTTGAAACAGCCGTAGCCGTGGCCCCTACCGACCTGACGGTCCTCATCACGGGAGAGAGCGGCGTCGGAAAGGAGGCTGTTCCACAGATTATACATCAATTCAGCCGCAGACGGACCGGCAAATATCTTGCCGTAAACTGCGGGGCGATTCCGGAAGGAACCATAAATGCAGAACTTTTCGGCCACGAAAAGGGTGCGTTCACCGGAGCCATCGGAGAGCGCAAGGGATATTTCGAAGAGGCCGACGGCGGTACGCTCTTCCTGGACGAGATAGGCGAACTCCCGAAGGAGACGCAGGCGCTCCTGCTGCGCGTCCTCCAGAGCGGGGAATATCTCAAGGTCGGGTCTTCCAAAGTCGAGAAGACGGACGTCAGAATCATCGCCGCCACCAACGTCAACCTGTCATACGCGGTCGCCACGGGCAAGTTCCGCGAAGACCTATATTATAGGTTGTCCGGAATACAGATAAAGATGCCCGCCCTGCGCGAACGCAACAAAGACGACATCTACCTGCTGTTCCGCAAGTTCTCCTCGGATTTCTCCGAGAAATACGGACTCTGCAAGGTCAGCCTTACCCACGAAGCGATAGGCGAGCTCACCTCATACCGCTGGCCCGGAAACATCCGCCAGCTGAAAAACATAACGGAAACGGTGACAGCGCTCGAGTCCAGACCGGTCAGCCCCTCTTCCGAAAGGATCGAACTCGGACGGGAGACGCTTGCCAAGTATATCCCGCAGGAGCAGGGGGCGCTCATGGTCACTTCGCGCGGAGAAGACGGCGGATCATCCTTGTCCGAAGAGGAGAAGCAGCAGCTGATAAAGGCTCTCCACTATCTCAAGCAGGAGGTGGACGCTCTGAAAGAAACGGTCGAGGAGCTGAAGGCGTCCTCGTCAAGACCGCAGCAGAGCGGTGTCGCCCCGAAGCTCATAGACCTGTCGAGCTATTCGGAAAAAGAAAGCGGGGAGGAGACCGAAAGCACCTACGCCCCCGAAATCAAGCCGCTCAAGGAGTCGCAGGACGACATGATTGAAAAATGCCTCGCCCGGCACGGGGGCAAGGTGAAGCCGGCTGCGGCCGAACTCGGAATTTCGGAAAGGACAATCTACCGTCGCATAGCGGAGAAGAAGGGTAAGGGGAAATGAAAAGATTTCTGGTCATAGCGCTCCTGATGGTTTCAGTATGTTCCTGCGGGATCTACTCGTTCTCCG
>CAVGYS010000067.1:1397-3366 GCA_963633505.1 Oscillibacter sp. MSJ-31 | reverse complement strand
CGTGAACACCATAACCATCAATTACTTCGAATACAAGGCCCTCAAGGTCAATCCTTCCCTGAGCAATGAGCTCACCGAAGCGGTCCGCACCCGCTTCCGCCGGATGACCCGCCTGGAACAGGTGGACTCGGACGGAGATCTGGAAATCACCGGAGAGGTGACGGGATATTCGGTGGCCGCCTCCGCCATAGCCGCCGGAGACGTGGCGTCGAAGAACAGGCTGACCATAACCGTCAAAGTAACCTTCACCAACAGGAAATATCCGGAGGACGATTTTGCAGACAAGAGCTTCTCCGGCTATGCGGACTACGACTCCACGCTCTCGCTCGATTCGGTGGAGGCCGGTCTCACGACGGAGATAGTCGACAAGATTGTGGAAGACATCTTCAATGCCACCGTAGCACAATGGTAAACGGCGCCGACATACGTGATCTCACTCTGGAAGAGCTGTCCGGAGTCATCTCGACGTACCCGTGGTATGCGGGGGCGAGGATGGAACTGTGCCGCCGGATGGCGAAACTGGGAGCCCTCTCGGAGAGCCAACTCTGCGAAACCGCCCTGTATCTGAGTTCCCGCAGGGTGCTCTTCGACCTGGCGAGAGAGGGGCGCACGGTCGATTGTACGGACAAAAGCCTCGAGATTCTGACAAAGACCTACCTTCCTTCGGCGCAGGAAGAGGAGAGGAAAGTCATTGCGATCGGGGGAGACTTCTTCTCGCAGCGACAATATGACGAGGTAAGCCGGGACAAAGAAGGAATCTTCTCCCGCTTCACCAGTCAGGCGCACAGGAGGGAGGAGCAAGCGGCCATCGAACCGCAGGACGAGCCGGACTTCTGCACGGAGACCCTCGCAAAGATTTATCTTGAGCAGGGTTACAGGGAGCAGGCCATAGACATTTATTCGAAGTTAAGTTTGCGATATCCGGAAAAAAGTGTTTACTTTGCATCCCTCATTGAAGAAATAAAACAAAAAGACAATAACAGATGAATACCGTATTTGTAATTTTGACCGTGCTCATCATCCTCGCAGCGATTCTCCTGATCATCGTCGTGCTGCTTCAGAACGGCAAAGGCGGCGGAATGGCCAGCAATTTCATTGCGGGCAATCAGACGTTGGGTGTGCGCCAGACGGCGGATTTGCTTGAGAAGGTCACCTGGGGGCTTGTCGCTTTTATTCTCGTCATTTCCATCGTGACCTCTTTCACGACCGGAAACAGCGGCGCGGACATCGACATCACCAATAAGATCGAGAATGCATCCGGCAATCAGCAGCCGGCATTCCCTACCGCTCCGATACAGCAGGAAGCTCCGGCCACCGAGGCTCCGGCAGAGTAGGCACGGCTCCTCCTCCCTACTGACAATCTGTCAGTGGTATATGTTTTGACATTACATCACCGGTCTCCAACGTGAGGCCGGTGATTTTATTATGGAAAACAAGTACGAATTCTTAAGCAAATATGCCATTGACCTCAATGAGGCTGCGGCAAATGGAAAACTTGATCCGGTGATCGGACGAGATGAGGAGATACGTCGCGTGCTCCAGATTCTGAGCAGGCGCACGAAGAACAACCCGATTCTCGTAGGCGAGCCGGGTGTCGGTAAAACGGCCATCTCCGAAGGCATCGCCACGAAGATTGTCAACGGTCAGGTGCCGGAAAACCTCAAGGACCGCAAGGTCTTCTCTCTTGACATGGGAGCGCTCATCGCGGGCGCCAAATACCAGGGCGAATTCGAAGAGCGTCTCAAGGGCGTGGTCAAGGAAGTCGTGGACAGCGACGGCCAGATCATCCTCTTCATCGACGAGATTCACACGCTCGTGGGAGCGGGCCGCTCCTCCGGTGCGATGGACGCGTCCAACATCCTCAAGCCGGCGCTGGCCCGAGGCGAACTGAGAACCATCGGTTCAACCACCCTCGACGAATATCAGAAATATTTTGAGCAGGACAAGGCCCTCGAGCGCCGTTTCCAGA
>CAVGYS010000067.1:0-1387 GCA_963633505.1 Oscillibacter sp. MSJ-31 | reverse complement strand
GTGATGGTGGACGAGCCGACCCCGGCGGAATCCATCGCCATCCTGCGTGGTCTTAAAGAGAAATACGAGAACCATCACCGCGTGAGCATCGAGGACGATGCCCTGATTGCGGCGGTGAACCTCAGCCATCGCTACATCAACAACCGTTTCCTCCCGGACAAGGCCATCGACCTTGTGGACGAGGCGGCATCCAAACTTCGTCTGGAGATGAATTCCGTGCCGGAGCCTATCGACGATCTCAACAGCAAGATTCGCCAGCTGGAAATCGAGAAAGAAGCGATCAAACGCGAAGGTGTCAGCCTCAAGTCGGAGAAAATCGACGAAGAACTGAAGAAGTGCAAAGAGGAAAAGGACTCTCTCACCAAACGCTGGGATGAGGAGAAGGGTATCGTCACGGAGCTCAACAACCTCCGCCAGAACATCGAGGACTACAAGCGCGATGCGGCGATAGCCGAGCGTTCCGGGGATTACGGCAAGGTGGCCGAGATCCGCTACGGCAAGATGGCGAATGCCCAGAAAAGAGTTGAAGAACTCAGCGCCAAGCAGGCCGCCATCAAGGATCCTATCATCACCGAGGCCGTCACCCCGGAGGATATCGCCGAAGTAGTGGCCCGCTGGACCGGCATCCCTGTGAACAGGATGCTTGAAAGCGAGAAGGAGAAACTCCTGAGGATGGAGAGCGAACTGCACAAGAGGGTCGTCGGCCAGGACAAGGCGATAGAGGCCGTATCCGATGCCGTAAGGCGCAATCGCGCAGGGCTTTCCAATGAGCACAGGCCTATCGGTTCATTCCTGTTCCTGGGAACGACCGGTGTCGGCAAGACTGAGCTTGCCAAGGCCCTGGCGGAATTCCTCTTCAACGACGAGAGCATGATGACCCGAATCGATATGAGCGAATATCAGGAAAGCCATACCGTCAGCAGGCTTATCGGAGCCCCTCCGGGATACGTGGGCTACGATGAAGGCGGACAGCTGACCGAGGCCGTGAGACGCAAGCCTTATTCCGTAGTGCTTCTCGACGAGATTGAAAAAGCTCATCCCGACGTGTTCAACATCCTGCTTCAGGTGCTTGACGACGGGCGTCTGACGGACAACAAGGGACGTACCGTGGACTTCAAGAACACCATCCTCATCATGACTTCCAACCTCAAGGAGGAGGAGCTTAGACTGCGGATGCGTCCGGAATTCATCAACCGTATCGACGAGATCGTCACCTTCGACGCCCTTACCAAAGAGGATATCCGCAAGATCGTCAGGATTCAGATGGAGATTCTCCGCAAGAAGCTTGAGGAGGACAACGTCTCGCTGACTTTCACCAAGGCGTTTGAAGACGACATGGTGGAGAACGGCTACGATCCGGAGTTCGGCGCCAGACCTGTCAAGAGGC
>CAVGYS010000066.1:5968-6965 GCA_963633505.1 Oscillibacter sp. MSJ-31 | reverse complement strand
TAATTGTTTTCCGAAAGCGCAAATATAATAAAAAAGTCCTACTTTTGTAATGGAGAAGCGTATTATTAATGAGAAGGCATTTCAATATCTGCCTTGTCCTGCTCATGCTTTCTATGGTGGTGCACGGACAAGCGCTTTCGTCCCTCGGCATTCCGAAAGAGATAACACTTGGGAGGCTCCCGGACGGGATTGACTTTTATCTGGTGACCAACGCCGCACAGAAAGGCTTCGCCGATTTCGCTCTCGTAAGGAAGTCCCCATACGATGAAACCAAAGACCGCGCAGCGCTTGATTCGCTGTCGCATTTCGGTTCCCGCCGTCCATATCTCTTCCTTTCCGACAACGGGGCCGGGTACTCAGCATCGGGGCACGTCTCCTCCCGTCAGGACGCCACGTTGTTCTCTTTCCAGGACATCCCGGTCCATGAGCAGAGCGTCGCGGATTCCACGATACTTATGTTGATGGACATTGCCGCGCGTTCACGCGCTCCGCAGGCCATCATCGTCAGCGGTGACATCAACCCCGACAAGATAAAGGAGAGACTCAACCTGCTCTCCATGACGGTTCCCCGATTGTATCCCGATATGGGAGGGAGTTCGTATGTCTGGGCTCCGCGCGATTCGCTGGTGCTTCTTACGAGCATCAACAACACCTCCGACGTCGCATCCATCCATGCCGTCTATACGGCCGCCCGTCTGCCGCGCGAGAGGATGAACACTCTGCAACCGCTTGTGGGCAGGGCGTATGCCGATATTCTCGGCTACGTCGTGAGCCGTAGGGTGGAAAGGGATTTCCGAAGCCGCGGCATTCCGCTCGCGGACGTGGAATACCGTTATCTTGACAGTGCGAGCGGCTCGGGAGATGAACGCTACATGTTTTCCGTCTACACTTCCTCCGCCTGTCTCGATATGGCGACGGAGCGTTTTTCTGCCGTTCTTTCAACGATTGACAAGGAAGGCGTGAGCTCGGCCGAGTATCAGGACGCCAAGTCCAGGCT
>CAVGYS010000066.1:5240-5958 GCA_963633505.1 Oscillibacter sp. MSJ-31 | reverse complement strand
CCGCCTACCTTTACGGGGCCGGCCTTGAGCGTTCCGCCGCAGCGGGCAACGTGCTTGCGGCCCGCAGTCTCCCCTCGGAACTGGATCTCGAGCTTTTCAACACCTATGCCGAAGCCCTTCTGGATTCGGCCGAGAACCTGACGCTGCGTTTCGACACCCCGGACAACGGGGCGGACAGGGAAATCCTGCGCGGCGTGTTCAACGCCGCCTGGTCGGAGGCGAAGCCCGACGAGAGCGCATACAAGGAAGACTTCGGCGACACTTTGAGCCTGTTCTCTCCCAGAACCAAGGTCAAGCTGCGCAGCGATGCGCTTGAACCCATATCCGGAGGACGTCTGTGGACCTTTTCCAACGGGGTCAAGGTGCTCTACAGGAAGACGGACATAAAGGGAGAGTTCCAATACACCCTTATGCTGCGAGGCGGAGTCGCTTCCGTCCCCTCTCTGCGAAGCGGGGAAGGGGCGTTTGTCGGCGACATGCTGGGTCTGAGCCGGGTGGCAGGTCTGAGCGGCCCGGATTTTCGGGCGATGCTCGAGGCCAACGGCATCACCATGTACGGGCGCGCCAACGTCTCCGATCTGCGAATCGGCGGGATCGCCCCCAAATCCAAGCTCAACCTGCTCCTGCGTTCGCTTCTGTCCCTGGCCGACAAGCGTGTCCCGGACAGATCCGAGTTTGAATACTACAAGGCCTCAGAGCGCCTGCGCATCGATATGGG
>CAVGYS010000066.1:0-5230 GCA_963633505.1 Oscillibacter sp. MSJ-31 | reverse complement strand
ACGGGCGACCTCGACGAGGAGCAGCTCAAGAAAGAACTCTCCCGGACGCTCGGCGGATTCCGCACGCAGAAGAGATTCGCGCAGCGGCCGCATATCTCCAGCCGTCTCGCTTCCGGTTCGGTGACGTATATCGTCGAGTCCGGCGCGGGCCTGGTCGGAGGCGGAGAGATTGGGGTCAATGTCGGGATGGCCGCCGCCGTGCCGTTCAACATCGAGAACTACATGTCATTCAAGATGGCGGAAGCCATTCTGCACAAGGAGCTCACGAAGGCGCTCGCTCCCGTGGGCGCCTATCTTGAGATGAGTGACCGTCTGGAGGTGTTCCCGTCGGAGCGCTTTTCGCTTTATATAAATTGCCGTCCTTGCCGGAGTTCCGGGCTCCCGTTGTCCGTGGAGGCGGCCGATCCGCTCAAGATTCTGGAGGCCATAAGACCGGTGCTCGCGTCCATTTCGGAAATGGAGATTGCTCCGAAAGAGTTGGAGGCCTATAAGGAAGTGATACTCAATTCGTATGGGGCAGACCTCAAAGATATGGAGAAGCTCGTCGACAAGGTGCTGACCCGTTACAGCGAGGGCAAGGACCTGGTGAGCGGATATGAGAACGCCGTGCGAGGCGTGACGGTGGAGGGCGTGAAAAAGATTCTTGCCGCGCTTCGCGACGGTGCGGAGGTGGAATATGTCATAATCTGATGGGAAAGGGGAGATTCGGAACGATAGTTCAAATAGGTGACATCCTCGTGTCCGAGGAGGTCGTGACGGAGTTTTTTGCCTGCGATTACGCCAAATGCCGGGGGGCCTGCTGCATCATAGGAGACAGCGGCGCACCCATGGAGGAGGACGAACCGGAACTTATGGAGAGGGAGTACCCCGAATTCAAGGACCTGATGCGTCCGCAAGGACGGGAAGCCGTCGAGAAGAAAGGCTTTTTTGAGATAGACAGGGACGGGGACATCGTCACTCCGCTGGTGGACGGCTCCTGCGAATGCGCATATTGCCACTTCGGACAGGACGGCGAGTGCCTCTGTGCGATAGAGAAGCGGGGGCTCAGGAAGCCGGTCTCCTGCTCTCTGTATCCCATAAGGGTGACGCGCCTCACGGGAGGGGGGCTCGCACTCAACCTGCACCGTTGGGAAATATGCTCCGACGCCTTCGAGAAAGGGCGCAGAGAGCATATGAGGGTCTATGAATTCCTGCGCAAACCTTTGACGGAGCGTTTCGGCGAGGAGTTCTATGAAGCCTTGTCAGCGGCCGCTAAACATCTTCTTCGCGGCTAGCCGCTTCCACTCCCGCAGCGATTCTCACCGTGTCCTTGGTGAGCCCTTCCAGTTCAAGTCCTGCCGCGATATGACGCACCGTTATCCGGTCTTCGTACATCTTTACAAGTCTGGAGAAAGGCGATCTCTTGACATAGCAGCTGTCCTCTCCGTCCTGCCGCTCCAGCTTGTAGCCGAGCCTTTCCATCACCTCTCCTAGGGCGGCGTCGGCCTCCTGCGGAGTGCCGTAGAAATGGGCGGTACGGGTGGAAAAGCCGAATTTGGGGTATATGGCCGCGAAGACCGCCATCATAAGGGCTATCTGCCAGAGAGAATCGTAGCCGTTGACGAATATCTTGGAGACGTCGCTCTCCACGAAGCCGGCCTTCACGAGTATCACGATTATCAGTGTCAATATTGCAACGAGGTACACGAAGTACTTCAGGGAGCGCATAATGTATTTCATATCGGCAAAAGTAGCATAATATTTGCTAATTTTGCCGGGTGTAATTAAAAAACGACAGATTATGGAAAGAGAAGATCCGCTTGAGAGACTTGAGCGCAAGGAAAACGAAAAGAAGGCCAATGGCAATCTCAAGATTGTGATGATTGCCCTGATTGTCGCAGCCGTCGTGCTCGCCGTCGCCCTTGTCTGTGTCCTGACTTCCAAGAACAGACTGGTCGGACAGCTGAACGATGAGAAAAGGGATCTTACGGAGCAGATTCAGCTGCTTCAAAATGACTATGAGAGTCTTTCCTCTGACTACGACAGCATCAACGCCCAGCTGGATTCGTCCAGGGAGGAGGTTGCCCAGCTCGTAGAGAGGGTAAAGAAGACAGAGGCTACGAACCGTGCCAAAATCCGTCAGTATCAGAAGGAACTCGGGACGCTGCGCTCCATAATGAAAAGTTATATAGTCCAGATAGACTCCCTCAACACCCTCAACCACAAGCTCACTGCCGAGGCCGCCAGCGCACGCAAGGAGGCTGCGGCAAGCAAGAAACTCAACGCAGAGCTCTCCCAGCAGGTGGAGGATTTGACAGGGCGCGTGAGCGCCGGAGCCGTGCTCAAGGCGAGAGGGGTGAAACTTGAAGCCTACAACGGCAACGACAAGATTACCGACCGCAGCAGCCGTGTGTCCAGGCTTCTCGTGACTCTGAGCCTTCTCGAGAACGAACTTACGCCGAAAGGCCCGGTTCGCGTATATGTGAGAGTCACCGATCCGGACGGCAACCTGCTGACCGATGGCCGTGAAACCACCTTCACCGTAGGCGAGGAAACCCTTCAGGCCACGGCATCGCGAGAAGTGGACTATCAGGGAGCCGAGGTGGAGATGGGCATCTATGTAAACAATATCCCGTCATTCCACAAGGGCGTTTACACCATGCAGGCCTATACCACCCAGGGGCAGATCGGCTCGGCTGAACTCCTGCTCAGGTAGCGGATGGTTTATATCCACGTCCCGTTCTGCCGCAGTTTCTGCATTTATTGCGACTTCTATTCGGAGTTGTCATGCGGACGGAAAGGGGATGCCCTGATGGTCCGCTATGCCGATGAACTCTGCTCCGAGATGGAGAAGAGGCGCGGCGAAATTGAGGGCACGCTCGGACTCAATACCTTGTACGTTGGAGGCGGCACCCCGTCGGTGCTGCCTCTTGCGGTGCTTGGCAAAATCATCGACAGCCTCGGATGCGGGCCGTTCGACGAATTCACCATCGAGGTGAACCCGGAAGACATTGTGGAGAAGGGACAGAGTTACGTGCGTTCTCTGCTCTCTCTCGGAGTGAATAGGATTAGCATGGGGGTTCAGTCGCTGGATGACGGGATTCTGCGCTGGATGCGCCGTCGGCACGATGCCGGGCGGGCCCGCGAGGCCTTCCGTCTGCTTCGGGAGGCCGGAGTCGAAAACATCAGCGTGGATATCATCTTCGGCTTCCCGTCCCTGACTCAGGAGCTCTTGTCCGGGACTTTGTCGGAGATAATATCCTGGAGACCCGAGCATGTTTCCGCCTATCAGCTCAGCATAGAAGAAGGGAGCGCCCTGGCCTCTCAGGCCAGCCAGGGCAGGTTTGAGGAAGCCGAAGAGTCTTTATGTGCGGAGCAGTACCGGCAGATTTGCCGGGAACTCTCCGCTGCCGGGTATGAGCACTACGAGATTTCCAATTGGGCTCTTGTTGGCCGCAGGGCTTTGCACAATTCGGCATATTGGACCAGAAGGCCGTATGTCGGTCTCGGCCCGGGGGCGCATTCTTTCGACGGGCGGAGCCGCAGAGCAAACAGTCAAGCCCTTGCGGGATGGACGAGCTCCTCCGAGACTCTGACTCCGCCGCAGGAGAGGGAAGAGCGGATAATGCTGGGTTTGCGCACGTCCGAAGGTATTCCGGAGTCGCTATGTGATGCGGAAACCATCGATAGGCTCGTCCGGGAAGGTGCGCTCATCCGGGAGGACGGCGGGGGTTGCGTCCGGATTCCTGAAGAGCGGTTTTTCGTCTCCGACGCCATAATAGAAGAATTGATTTAGAAAAAGAATGAATACGCTAATCGTAATACTTGATTTCGACGGCACGCTCTGCGACACTCGCCGCAACATAGTGCTGACCCTCCGGATGACGATGGAACGGCTGGGATTGAGCGTCAGCGACGAGGAAAGCTGTGTCGCCACCATTGGTCTCCCGCTCCGGGACGCTTTCCTCCGGCTTCATCCCGAGTTGAGTCCCGAGCAGGCGGAACACTGCACGGAAGTATATCGTACGCTGTTCGACGAGAACAAGAAGAAGCTCATCCCGCAGCTGTTCCCGCATACGATGCAGACTCTGGAACTGCTGCATTCCAGAGGCATAGTCCTCACCATCGCGTCATCGCGCTCGCACGAGTCGCTCGACGTGTTCGTGCAGGAGCTCGGGCTGGACAAGTACGTCGGCTACGTGCTTGGTGCAGAGGATACCGTGCGCTCAAAGCCGGATCCCGAGCCGGTGCTGAAGACCCTTTCGGAGCTGGGCTATTCCGCCGCCGAGTGCCTCGTCGTCGGAGATATGCCTTATGACATCCTGATGGGGCGGGGCGCTCTCGCGAGAACCTGCGGCGTAAGCTACGGCAATTCCTGCCGGGAGCAGCTCCTGGAAAGCGGCGCGGACTTCGTCATCGACGACTTCGGCGAACTCTCCGAGCTGGTGTTTTTATGAGAAGAAATTTATAAATTTGTCGAAAGAAACTTGCGGATATGAAGAGAACTGAAACAAATGCGGCCAAGCCGTTCGTCAAGTGGGTTGGGGGGAAGACACAGCTTCTCGATGATATCAAGAAATTATTGCCCGAAGATCTGGACAAAAGGGAGAATATGACCTATGTCGAACCGTTTGTGGGCGGCGGTGCAGTCTTGTTCTGGATTCTTCAGGAATACCCCAATATCACAAAGGCGGTCATCAATGACATCAATGCGGAACTTATCTGCACGTATCGCGTAATCAAGAACGATGTCGAATCATTGATAGCAGAATTGAGCAGGATGCAGGCGAACTATTTGCCCCTGTCCGCCGAAGAGCGAAAGAAAGCCTTTCTCGCGCAACGATCTCTGTTCAATTCGAAGAATACCACCGATGTCCGGACGGCCGCTCTTTTCATTTTTCTGAACAGAACTTGTTTCAATGGTTTGTACAGGGTCAATTCAAGGGGGGAGTTCAACGTGCCACACGGGAAGTACCAGAATCCGAAAATATGTGATGAGGCGACGCTGAGACTGGACTCCGAGCTTCTTCAGAAGGTTGAAATCCTTTGCGGAGACTTCTCTCTGACCGGCAAATACGCGGGACAAAACGTGCTTTATTATTTTGATCCTCCTTATCGTCCGCTCACTGCACCGTCAGCATTTACCTCGTATGCCGCCGGAGGCTTCGATGACGCGGAGCAGACAAGGCTTCGTGATTTCTGCGACGAGATTGCCCGCAATCATGCTATGTTCGTGGCCAGCAATTCTGAC
>CAVGYS010000065.1:781-6967 GCA_963633505.1 Oscillibacter sp. MSJ-31 | reverse complement strand
TCGGCACCCAGCTTGAGGCCTTCGCCCGGGATTACCCGCAGCTGAAGTTCACTCTCACGCGGGATCAGACGGAGCTCCTGCAATATTCGATCAACAACCTCCTGCTCAACATCGTCGTGGCGCTGCTCCTTGTCTGCACCGTGATTTTCCTCTTTATGAAGGACTTGCGCTCCCCGCTGCTCGTCTCCCTGACGATTCCTCTCTCCCTTCTGGTCTCGTTCTTCATATTCTACCTTATCGGGCTGAGCATCAACATAATTTCCCTTGCCGGGCTTCTTCTCGGAGTCGGGATGATGGTGGACAACACCATTATCCTCACTGACAACATCACCGGCAGATGGCAGCGTGGGGACGAGCTTCGCACGGCGGTGGTCGAGGGCACGGCGGAGGTGGCCGGGGCGATGCTGAGTTCAGTGCTCACCACCTGTGCGGTGTTCATCCCCCTGGTGTTTCTCAACGGCCTTGCAGGGGAGCTTTTCTTCGATCAGGCCGTGTCGCTCTCGGTCGTGCTGCTCACTTCGTGGCTCGTGACCGTGGCGGTGATTCCGGTATATTATTGGGCACTGTACAGGAAGCTGCCGGCTTTCCGCCCCAACGCTTTCCTCGCCCGGATTCAGTTTCGCGGAGGGATGCGCATCTACGATGCAGGTGTCAACTGGTTCCTTGCCAACAAGAGGCGGGTGTGCTGGATTCTACCTTTGTCTTGCGCCGTCGTAACTGCCGTATGCGTCATTTTCATGCCGAAGCAGAAGATTCCGGACATAACTTATACCGACGCCATCCTCAATCTTGACTGGAACGAGCATATCTCCGTGGAGCAGAACCGTTCCCGGGTGCTGGAGCTCGAGGAGGCAGTATTCGGCGACTGCATCCAGGTCTCCGCCATGGTCGGGGTGCAGCAGTTCGTGCTCAATCACAGCGGGGACCAGTCGATGAGCGGGGCCAGTGTCTATTTCAAATGCCGCGACGCCTCGTCGCTGTCGGAAGTCAAGTCAGCCGCCAACGACTATCTCCGATCCCGTTATCCCCGGTCTCTGAGATGGTTCTCCGCTTCCGGCAACATCTTCGACCTCGTGTTCGCCGAGAATGAGACGCAGCTGCAGGCGCGTCTGCGTCCGTCCGGAGACGACGGGCTTCAGGTGGAGGAGCTTGAGACGGTTCTGTCGGAGATAAGGACTGCGCTGCCGGATGCCGACATACCGCAGATCCCTCTCAAGAAGGACGTGCTCTACGTCTGCGACCCGGAGATGATGAGTCTCTACGGGGTAAGTTTCAACGACCTCGTGGAAGTGCTGCGCAACTCTCTCAACGGGAACACCGTGTTCGAGATCATCAGGGGCAACCGTTCCGTCCCGGTGGTCCTCGGTACGGATCTTAGGGACATGAAGGAGGTGCTTTCCGCTTCGGTGACGACAAAGGACGGGGCCACTATCCCGCTGAACGCCTTGATGAAACAGACCTTCGAGCAGACGTTCAAGACGCTGATTTCCGGGGACGAGGGCAGTTATTATCCGCTTGAGCTGGATCTCCCGTCATCCAGGGTGCGCCCCGCGATGGCGGCCATAAGCTCGGCGGTGCGCAATGACGGACGTTTCGACGTGTCCTTCGGCGGCGCATACTTCTCCAACCGTGAGATGATACGCCAGATGGCGATGATCATGCTCGTCGCCCTTTCCCTGCTCTTCCTCATTCTGGCTTCGCAGTTCGAGTCCTTGCTTCAGCCTCTGATCATATTGTCCGAGATAGTGATTGACGTGGCTTTCTCCCTTGTTTTCCTGTGGGTGGCCGGGGTCAGCATCAACATAATGTCCCTGATAGGGCTTGTCGTCATCTCCGGTATCGTCATCAACGATTCCATCCTCAAGGTGGACACCATCAACAGGCTTGTCCGGGACGGCTGGGAAGTTGACAAGGCGGTGCACGAGGCGGGACACAGGCGCATCAAGGCCATCATAATGACATCCATCACGACGGTGTTCTCCGTGCTGCCGTTCCTCTCCAGGGGCGATATGGGCTCCGACCTCCAGTACCCGATGGCGATCGTGATAGTGGTCGGGATGACGATAGGCACCTTGATTAGCCTTTTCTTCCTTCCGGCCCTGTATTCGGCCGTGTACAACCGTAAAAAGCGCTGAAGGTGACGGGAGGAAAAGGCATATCTTCGTTCTCCGTCCTGCTGCTGATGGCCGTCGCCGCAGTGGTGGGATGCGCCTGCTTCTCCATGCTCAAGGTGCAGTACACGCCTTCCTCGTCCGCTGCGTCCGTCACCGTACGCTACACCTATCCCGGCGCATCCGCCCGCATCGTGGAAGCGGAGGTGACTTCGCGTCTGGAGGGGGTGCTGTCGGGCATCCGCTCATGTTCCGGGGTACAGTCCCTCTCTTCCGACGGCGGAGGACGCATCACCGTGTCCGTGGACAAACGGGCGGATCTGGAAAGCGTGCGCTTCGAGATCGCTTCACGCATCCGCAATGTCTATTCGTCGCTTCCGGAGGCGTGTTCGTATCCGGGCATCTCCCTCAATGCTCATGGAGAGAAGTCGCAGACGGCGATATCTTTCAATATCCGCAGCTCTTTGCCTTCCAAGGAGATAGCCTCCTTCGTGGAGAACCATCTGCTCCATCCGCTGTCTGTCGTGGAGGGAGTGGGCAGCGTCGGGTTCTACGGGCAGACGCCGTACGAATGGGTCGTCACTTTCGATTCGGATCTCTGCCGGGCTCTCGGGATATCCGCATCCGACATCCGGCTCGCTTTCGCCGACTATTATGCCGACGCCCTCGTGGGCCTGTCCGAGTCCGAGGGGGAGACTTTCGGCGTGCGGGTGCGCAGCGGTTCTTCCTCCGACATGGCAGCGATTCCGCTGGGCAAGAGGGAAGGGCGGGTGGTGCGCCTTGGGGACGTCGCCACTTTCCGCTATCAGGAGGCGCTGCCCTCTTCGTATTACCGCATCAACGGGCTGAACGTCCTCAATCTGGCGGTGGAGGTGTCTTCGGACGCGAACATCATCAGCTGCGTGAAGGCCGTGAAAGCCAAGCTTGAAGAACTGCGGCCCACCATCCCGGACGAAATAGGGATTTCCGTGAGCTATGACTATTCCGAATATATCTCGGCCGAACTTGACAAGATATTCTTCCGGACCATCCTGTGCCTTCTGATTCTGCTGCTTTTCGCCTTCGCCGTCAACCGCTCGTGGCGCTATATGTTGACAATAGCCATTACTCTATCCGTCAACCTGCTGATTTCCGTGGCCTTGTATTTTTTCATCGGCCTTCATATCCACATCTATACTCTCGCCGGGATTACCGTTTCGCTTGGCATCATCATAGACAACAGCATCCTGATGATAGACCACTACTCTCGCTACGGCGACAGGGAGGTGTTTCCGGAGCTGTTCTGCGCCGTGATCACGACGGTCGCGACCTTGCTCGTGGTGTTGCTTCTGCCTGACTCCGAAAGGGCCAATCTGACCGATTTCACCCTGGTGATTGTCATCAATCTTGTCGTGTCGCTCGCCGTCTCGAGCCTTTTCGTCCCCGCCTTGCTCGACTACTTCCCGGTCCGCTATTCGACTTCGGCCAACAGGGTGCGCGGGCTTCGCCGGGCGGCGCGCTGGAACCGCTTCTACTCCAGCTATATACGCTGGGCCCGGGAGCATCGCTGGGTGCTTGTCCTCTCTCTCGTGCTCTCGTTCGGACTGCCGACCTGCCTTCTGCCCGCCAAGTTCGGAGACGAGCGCCGCGCCCCTCTGAAGCGATACGAGACGCTGCTCAACAAGATAGTAGGCTGGAGGCCCTATGCCGACAACAAGGCGGCGGTGGACAAGATTCTTGGTTCGTCTTTCGGCCTGTTCCACGAGGCGATGTCCCGCTCGGACTTCTACCGGGAACCGGCCCGCCCGTCCCTGATGATCAATGCCGGAATGCCGGAGGGGTGCAGCGTGCAGCAGCTTGACGAGGTGATGCGCAGCATGGAGAACTATCTGTCTCATTTTGAGGAGATTGAGGTGTTCGAGACAAGGGTGATGTCCTACAATAGCGGGGTGATTACCGTCAACTTCAAGCCGGAGTACGAAGGCACCTGGCTGCCGTCGCGCATCAAGGCCGACGTGATTTCGATGGCCGCCAATTTCGGAGGGGCCAACTGGTCGGTGTCCGGCATCGACGAGAGTTATTTCAACAACAACATAGTCACCGACTACAAGAACTACTCCATCCTGCTGACGGGCTACAATTATGACCGTCTCGTCCAATATGGAGACTCCCTCGTCGCCCGGCTGTCGTCCAACAGGAGGGTGTCGGCCCCCGAAGTCTGGGGCGGCGGATACAGGGACAGACCTATGACGGAATTCAATCTGAAATATGATTTCGAGGCGCTCAACGCCTTCGGCATCAGCCCTTACGAATACTATTCGGCGCTGTATTCGCCTCTTTTCAATTCGACGATAGCGCGGCTTCCCGTGAAGGGGGAGTATGCCACCGTCAGGCTCGTCTCCTCGACCGGCGAGTCATTCGACATCTGGAACGTGGACAATACTCCGGTGCCTGTCGGGGAGGGGAGGATGAAGCTTTCGGAGGTCGGCAGCATAGTCAAGGCGAAGACCGGCCTGCCTATCCGCAAGGAGGACCAGGCATACGCCATATCGGTGTGCTTCAATTTCATAGGCTCGTATCAGCTCGCCCGCAAGGCCATCACCTCGGCCGTGGATGAGATGAACAGCGAAGTCCTGCCGCTCGGCTTCAAGGCCGTGGATGAGCGGGGTGGGGGGATGTTCTACGACAAGCAGGAGGAGTATGCCGGACTTATCCTGCTGGTGATACTCATCATTTTCGTCCTCTGCGCGATGCATTTCAACTCCCTGCGCTATCCTCTCGCCATCATATTCCTGATACCGGTGTCGTTCATAGGGCTGTTCCTCGCCTTCGGCCTGAGCGACTTCACCTTCGACAAGGGAGGCTTCGCGGCTTTCGTGATGCTCTGCGGGATCACTGTCAACGCGGGGATCTATCTCATTTCCACATGGCTACG
Source organism: Oscillibacter sp. MSJ-31 (assembly GCA_963633505.1). Taxonomy (GTDB): domain Bacteria; phylum Bacteroidota; class Bacteroidia; order Bacteroidales; family UBA932; genus Cryptobacteroides. Next base: position 1,942 of record CAVGYS010000065.1, on the reverse strand, counting down.
GGATGGCGGGCAGAAGAGCGAGAGGGCCTACGTACGCACTTTCGACAAGAAAATCCGCCCTGTAGCCCTTACCATCATCTCCACTGTTCTCGGCCTCGTGCCCTTCCTTTTTGACGGGCCTTCAGAGGTCTTCTGGTTCGCTTTTGCGGTGGGGACTATCTCCGGCCTGCTGTTCTCGGTCATAGCTCTGCTCTTCTTCCTTCCTGCCTTCCTCTGGGGTTCGCCGAGCAAAGAGAGGGGCGGGCGCCGCTGAATATTGCCAAATTATCGCTAACTTGCGCTCCTATGAACACAATGACCCGTTTGAAGGTGCTGCTGGCCCTCGCCTGCGCCGCAGCCTTTTCCGCGTGCTCCCCGGGGGGCGGCGCATCTGAGGCGAAAGTGGAGACCGGGAAACTCTCCTGGCCCGAGATAACAAGACAGACCAAACCGTGGACGCGCTGGTGGTGGCCGGCGAGCGCCGTGGGGGAGGCCGACATCGACACGATGATGGTCCAGTATTCCAAAGCCGGGCTCGGCGGTATGGAAGTGACGACCATCTATGGTGCCAAGGGCTATGAGGACCGCTATCGCGAGTACTTGTCCAAGGACTGGATGGACTTGTTCTCATATACCCTGAAGGCGGCCGAGGAGCACGATCTCGGAATCGACCTTGCCAACGCGTCAGGCTGGCCGTTCGGAGGCTCATGGGTGACTCCGGACTACGCCTGCCGCTACCTGGCCTCCAAAACCCTTGAAGTCAAGGGCGGAGAGAGGCTCCAGGAGAAGGTGGAATACGTCGAGGAGCCGATGGTGAGGACTCTCGGCACCAGGATGGACATAAAGGATATGAAATATCCGGTCGCGGCCAACGACAGCCTGCAACAGCACGCCTTCGAGCAGGTGCGCTATCCTCTTCCTCTTCCGCTGATCGCCGTGACTGCGAACTGCTCGGACGGGCGCTATGAGGATCTGACGTCCAAGGTGGCCGGGGACGGAACCCTCGACTGGACCGCGCCCGAGGGGGGCGACTGGACCGTCTGCGAACTTTTCCTCGGTTGGCACGGCAAGATGGTCGAGAGGGCCGGCCCCGGTGGGGAGGGCGACGTGATTGACCATTTCTCCGCCGATGCGATAGACCGCTATCTGAGGAAGTTTGACGAGGCTTTCAAGGGCTATGAC
>CAVGYS010000065.1:0-771 GCA_963633505.1 Oscillibacter sp. MSJ-31 | reverse complement strand
CTATGACGTCAGCGGCATCCGCTACTATTTCAATGATTCCTACGAAGTTGACGATGCCGTCGGCAATTCGGACTGGACGCAGGATTTCTTCCGGGAGTTCAAGTCCCGCAGGGGCTATGACCTAAAGCGCCATATGCCCGAGCTTCTTGGCCTGAGCGAGGACAAGGATGCGTCGGACAGGGTCGTTTTCGATTATCGTCAGACGATAGGCGAACTTCTCATCGAGACCTATTCGATGCGCTGGCAGCATTGGGCCGCCGCGCAGGGCAAGGGTATCCGCAATCAGGCCCACGGCTCTCCGGCCAACATCCTCGACGTCTATGCCGTGAGCGACGTACCGGAGACGGAGGGACGCAGCATAGTCGGGATGAAGACCGCTTCGTCCGCCGCCCACGTCACCGACAAGCCGTTGACCTCGTCCGAGTCCGCGACCTGGCTCAACGACCATTTCCGCTCGACTCTCGGCGACGTGAAGACCTCCGTGGACACTTATCTGCTCTCCGGGGTCAACCATATCTTCTATCACGGCACCTGTCTTTCGCCGAACGACGCCCCGTGGCCGGGCTGGCTCTTCTATGCCGCCGTGCATTTCCAGCCGACCAACAGCTTCTGGCCTGATTTCGGCGCGTTCAACACCTATGTCGCCCGCTGCCAGTCCTTCCTCCAGGCGGGCCGTCCGGACAACGACATCTTGCTCTTCTTCGACGCCACAGACCTCCAGTCGGAGCGCGGACGCGAGCCGATGCTGTACCACATGAATCAGAATACCCC
>CAVGYS010000064.1:5407-7015 GCA_963633505.1 Oscillibacter sp. MSJ-31 | reverse complement strand
GATCGCAGCCATCAGACCTACAATCACCACAGAAAAAAAGATATTGGATATGAGGTTGATCCTGGAGACTATCTGCTCCGGATCCGGGTCATCGAAGAGAAACTCCAGCTCTTCGGTGGTGAAGGACGCCTGGCCGAAGAAGACCATGGAAAGCAGCCCGAAGAGCATCGCGACCAGGAAGGCCACAAGCAGGGTCTTGGCCGCCTTGGACCTCTTGAAGCACAAGGCTCCGAGGGTGAATATCAGAATGTTGCAAAGCCATGACACGTAGCCGAGTCCGAAGAAATTGAGGTCCATCCCTTCGGAGAATTCCGAAAAGTCAAAGCTGCAAAGTTCGGACAGCATCGGCCTGGAGGCATAGGCGCCTCCGAATATGAGCGTGGAGAAGGCGTCCCCCGCAAGGGTGATCAGCGAAAGACAGAGCGGAAGCACCAGAAAGCAGATCAACATCATCGAGAGCCATTTCTCGAAACCCGATGCCGGAAGCATAAGATAGTCGGAACCGTAGCGCTTGTCCGTGATGCGTCCCCATATCTTCGAAGGAGAGATTAGCACCGCCACCACAAAGCCAAGATACACAATCATATAGCGAATGGCGTCCGGCATTCTGGTGAAATGGCCGCTTATGGTCAGAGAGAAAAGTTCGCAAATCACGAAAACTATCACAGGCAGCAGGCAGAGCACGAGCATCGACCAGCCGAACCTCTCCTTCATATTGCGCAGGTCATAGACGAAGTACTTGCCGAACCTGCTGAAATCAAATACGTTATTCATTTTCAAAAAGTGATTTGATCAGTTCTTTGTTCTTGTGCACGGCGTTGAAGAGCGCTTCGACGTTGACCTTGCTCTCCTCTCCGCTCACGTTGGGATAGACCTGTATGAAACCGCCCGGCAGCTGCTCCGAGTAGAGGCTCTCCGGGTGGAGGGCGGTGCCGTAGTCGAAAAAGAGACGGTCCGAAATCCTGTCCAGCGAGGCGTTGAGCAGGACGTCCTGACGGTCAAGGATGATGATCGGGTCTATCACGTTCTCCAGATCTCTCACCTGATGGGTGGAAATCACTATCGTGGAGTCTTCCGGCGTGTAGCGGAGAATCGCGGAGCGGAACTGGGCCTTGGACGGGATGTCGAGGCCGTTGGTCGGCTCGTCCATCAGAAGGTACTTCACCGAGCACGCGAGCGCGAAGGAGATGTGGGTCTTCTTCAGCTGACCGGCGGACATGGTGTTCATCTTCTGACCCTTGTCCGTCTCGAAGATTTCCATTATCTCCCCGAAGCGCTCAAGGCTGAAATTCGGCCAGAAGCCTCCGCGCGATTTCGCCCAGTCCCAGGCCTTGAGGGATGAGAGCCCCACCTCGTCCGGAAGATAATAGAGATTCGAGAGCAGGGAAGGCTCGCGCCTGTAAGGGTCGTGCCCGTCGGCGTCTATCGTTCCGAAGAGAGGCTTTTTCAAGCCGCAGAGCAGAGTGAGAAGAGTAGTCTTGCCCACCCCGTTCTCTCCGAGGAGTCCGTAAATCCTGCCTGGCTCAAGATTCAGGGAGATGTTCCTGAGGACCTCCTTCTTGCCGTAACTGAATGCCAGATTCTGTGTTTTTATCATCCTTTTGGTGT
>CAVGYS010000064.1:0-5397 GCA_963633505.1 Oscillibacter sp. MSJ-31 | reverse complement strand
ATTACTATGATAGTACACTGCAAAGATAATGCAAAAAACTGAAGATGCAACAAAAAGGACAAAAAAAAGACTGACCCGAAAAATCAAGTCAGTCCCATCAATCAACTTCACGTATTATTCTTCCGCAGGCTTGAGAGTCGTATAGACATTGGTGACGTCCTCGTCATCCTCAAGAAGTCCGGTGAGTTTGTCGAGAGTCACTCTCTGCTCCGGAGTCACGTCCTTGAGATCCACGTTCGGAACCTGCTCGAATCCTCCGGAAATCAGCTCGTAGCCGTTCTCTTCTATATACTTCTGAATCTGTCCGTAAGCCGAGTAGTCTCCGTAGATGACCACGACCTTGGTGACGTTCCCGTCCTTGTCTTCCTCCTCCTGCTCGAAGAGTTCGTCCACTCCGCAGTCAATCATCTCCAGCTCGAGAGCCTCGAGATCCATCCCCTCGTTCTCCTTGATGCGGAAGGTGCACTTGTGGTCGAACATGAAACTCACCGAACCGGAAGTCCCCAGAGAGCCTCCGCACTTGGTGAAGTAACTGCGCACGTTGGCTACGGTGCGGGTATTGTTGTCCGTGGCCGCCTCAACGAGGAACGCGATGCCGTAAGGACCGTAACCTTCATAGACTATCTCCTTGAAATCGCCCTGCTTGCTCTCGGTGGCCTTCTTGATGGCACGCTCAATGTTCTCTTTCGGCATCTGCTCGCTGCGAGCCTCGGCCATGAGGGCGCGGAGGCGCGGGTTGCCGGTCACGTCCGGACCGCCCTGCTTGACGGCGATGGTGATTTCCTTGCCAAGTTTCGTGAAGGTACGGGCCATGTGACCCCACCTTTTCATCTTTCTCTCCTTACGGAATTCAAACGCTCTTCCCATATTTCGTTATTCGGATACTCTGGCTATATACTTGTTGATTTCATACGCCTCCAGGGACTGAGGATAGTCGTTGCGCACCGTGTTGTAGCATTCGAGAGCCCCGGCCTTGTCACCGAGAGCCTCGAGCGCGAGCCCTTCCTTGACGAGGTAGGCGGCAGCGAAGACGTTGTCAGCCTTGGCTACGGCAGCCTTGTAGGAGGATACGGCCTCGGAGTATTTGCCGAGTCCCACGTAGGCGTCGCCCTCGCAGGCCTTGGCACGAGCTGCGAGAATCGGCTCCTTGCCCTTGTATTTCTTGAGGTAGGAAAGGGCCGAGTCGTAGTTGCCCAGCTGAAGCTCGCACACCCCGGCATAGAAAGGCATCGCCTTGCCGGCCTTCGAACCGTAATTCTTGATGATGTCGGCGAATCCGAGATTGTTGCCGTCCCCGTTGAGGGCAAGTTCATACTCGCCGTTGCGGAAACTGGTCTCGGCAGGGAAAGCCTGCTCCATCGCCTCCGCGCACTGCTTCTGGTAAACAAGCTTGTTCCACGCAAGGGCTCCGAGGAAAATCACGATGACCGCGATCACCACTCCCCAGATCGTCTTTTTGTTGTTGTTGTAAAACTGCTCGGTAGAAGAGACGGACTTTTCAATATTAGCTTCAAGCGCCGCGCCCTTGTCATTTACGTTTTTGTTGGCCATATCTAAATTTGTTCAATTATCAAGTCTTGACATTTCAGCCCGCGAAGTTATGAAAAATCCTGAATGGAAACAAATAAATCATTAACTTTGCCGATATGCCAACTCTGGACAAGATCGTCATACAGGATTTTCGCAACGTCGCCCTGCAGGAAATCGAGTTCTCCCCCAACGTCAACTGCATCAGCGGCGGCAACGGCGAGGGCAAGACCAATCTGCTCGACGCGATATGGTATCTTTCGATGACGAAGAGCGCCTTCGCCGCCTCGGACAAGTTCAACTTCCGCCACGGCTGCCCCGCCTTCGCCATATCTGGGGTCTATACGATGCCCCAGGGGCTCAAATCCCGCTTCAGCATCCGGGTGGAGGATGGCGGCCAGAAGAAGATGCGCCGCGACGACAAGCCTTACGGGAGGATATCGGAGCACATCGGAGTCCTGCCCATAGTGATGGTCTCCCCCGCCGACATCTCCCTCGTCAGCGAGTCCGGGGACGAGAGACGCCGCTTCATAAACTCGGTGCTCTCCCAGATGGACAGGGAGTACCTCCGCTCCCTACAGCAGTACAACCACCTGCTCCTCCAGCGCAACCGCCTGCTCAAGGACGGCGTGGCCGACGAGGACCTGTTGGACACCTTCGACGAGAGGCTTTCCGCCCTCTCCGGGCCCGTATCCAAACGCCGGGAGGAATTCTGCCGCGACCTCGTGCCGGTGGTGCGCAAGTACTACGCCCAGATTTCCTCGGAGCGGGAGGACGTGTCCATCGAGTATCGCTCCGACCTGCAGGAAGCTCCGCTGAAGGACCTTCTGAAGGCGCGCCGCGAGAGGGACCGCCTGCTGCGCTTCACCTCGGCGGGGATCCAGAGGGACGAGTTCGTCTTCACGATGGACTCCCATCCGATCCGCCGCTGCGGCTCCCAGGGGCAGCAGAAATCATTTATAGTAGCCCTGAAATTCGCCCAGTACGAGCTGATGCGGGAGTCCTGCCGCACGGAGCCGATAATGCTGCTGGACGACCTCTTCGACAAGCTGGACCCGTCCCGCGTCGGCAACCTGCTCGGATTGGTGTCCGACAGGGGTTTCGGCCAGATTTTCATCACCGACTCCGACAAGGTGAGGACAAGGGGCATCATCGACGCCGTCACCTCGGACAGGGCGTATGTCAAGGCGGAGGGAGGCGTCTTCACGAGAAGCGATGAATAGGCCCGACTACAAGCTCCGCCGCCAGAGTCCGACGGCCCTTTCCGAACTGATCAGGCTATACCTGAAAAACAGCCCCCTCAAGGACCGGTTCAACTCCCATCTCGTATTCTCCGCCTGGGACAGTGCCTCCGGTGCGGGGCCCTACACCGTCAAGAAATTTTTCCGCGCCGGCAGCCTCTACGTCACGGTCACTTCGTCCGTAATCCGCAGCCAGCTGCTCTTCCAGAAATCCGCGCTCCTCGAGAGGATGAACTCCCTCATCTCGAGCAACGAGTTTTTCTGCGGCCAGAAGGGGGAGAAATATGTCAAAAATCTGATAATCAAGTAATGAAAATCATCATAGACAACGCAATACCTTTCACGGAGGGAGTGTTCGAGCCCTACGCCGAAGTCCGGTACATGGACGGACCGCTCATCACGCATGCGGACGTAGAGGACGCCGACGCCCTGATTATCCGCACGAGGACAAGATGCGACGAGAGCCTGCTCAAAGACACTGCCGTCAAGATGATAGCCACCACGACCGTGGGCACTGACAACATCGACGTCGATTACTGCCGCCGCAACGGGATTTTTTTCAAGAACGCGAGCGGATGCAACGCCGGAGCCGTCGCGGACTACGTGTTCTCGGCCCTTTACGGTTCGGCCGCGCGCAGGAGCATCAGTCTCGACGGGGCGACCATCGGCATCATCGGCATGGGAAGCATCGGACAGAGGGTGGAGTCGATGGGGAGGGGCCTTGGATTCAAGATTCTCAGGCACGACCCGCAAAAGGCCGAAGTGGAATGGTACACCCAGTTCTGCTCTCTGGACGAACTCCTCGAGAACTCCGACATCGTCACCCTGCACGTGCCGCTCAACGAATGCACCAAAGGGATGGCCGGAGCGGACTTCTTCGCCAAGATGAAGCCGGGAGCTTTCTTCATCAACACCTCCCAGGGGGATATAGTGGACGAGGAGGCGCTGCTCTCGGCTCTGCCGCGCCTGGGCCCGGTGGCCGTTGACGTATGGAGCCATGAGCCATGGATCAACATCCGCCTTATGGAAAACGTGGACATAGCCACCCCGCACATAGCGGGCTACTCCTTGCAGGGCAAGCAGATAGGCACCTCGATGGCAGTCCGTTCCACCGCGCGTTTCCTCGGCCTGAGCGACCTCTACGAGTTCTTCCCGCACACCGACATAATGGAATACCAGGCCGTCAAACTCAACGTGCTGGACAAGTCACAGGGACAGGTCGCCGCGATGATCCAATACAACTACCCCATCTTCACAGACGACTTCATGTTTCGTCTGAATCCGACCAAATTCGTGGAGCTCCGGACGAACTACAGCTACAGACGAGAATTTTACCTCTAATCAATAACACGTTTTATGGACAAGACCAGAATTGATGCTCAACTCGAGCGCTTCAGCAAGGGTTTCCCTTGGCTGGACGTCATCGCGCCAGCGACCCCGTCCAGGGGGATCGAGGTGCTGGATGAGAAAACCGCGCAAGAAGCGGCCGCCTATGCAGATACGGCGCAGACGGACGGCAGGTGCAAGTTCGTGCCGGCTTCCGGAGCCGCGTCCCGGATGTTCAAGGACATTTTCGCCGGGATGGACGAGCCGAACGATGCCGTGAGGAGCCTTGGTGACAATCTTGAAAAATTCGCATTCTACACTCCGGAAGTGTTCGGCAAGGCCCCGTTCGAGCCGTCCCATGTAGCCCGCAGGCTGCTCACGGAAGAAGGACTGAACTATGGCAGCAAGCCGAAAGGAGTGCTCAAATTCCACCGCTACGAGAACGAAGTCCGCACCGCCATCGCAGAGCATCTCGTTGAAGGACAGGCATATATGCGCAACCCCAACGGCAGCGTCAACCTGTCCGTCACCATCACCCCCGAGCACGAGGGGCTGTTCCGCCAGGTGCTCGATGAGATCCGGTCCGACTACGAGAAACGCTACGGGGTCAGGTACAACGTCAGCTTCACCTATCAGGACAAGAACACGGACACCATAGCCGTGGACAAGGACAACCGGCCGTTCCTCAAGGACGACGGCTCCATCCTCACCCGCCCCGCCGGGCACGGAGCCCTCATCCACAATCTCAACGAGCTGAAGGCCGAGCTTGTCTCCATCAAGAACATAGACAACGTGTGCGTGGAGAGGATGCAGCCGACCACCTGGCACTGGAAAAAAGTCCTCATGGGCAGGGCCCTGCAACTGCGCGACACCATCAGGGGATATATCTTCGCGCTGGACCAGATGACCCTCATGCGCAAGGAGATGAGCGACTTCGCATTCATCCCGGGATACAATGTCAACCTCGACGACCCGTATGCCACGCCGGAATGCCAGAAGCTCTGCAATGAAATCGAGACCTTCCTGTGCGACACCCTCTGCATTGAGATGCCGCAGCCGAAGGACTGCCGCGACAGGGCGCAAGCGCTCCGTGCGAAACTCGACCGACCCGTCAGGGTATGCGGTATGGTGCGCAATCAGGGAGAGCCGGGAGGCGGACCTTTCATCATCCGGGACAAGGACGGGGCGAGCTCGCTCCAGATTCTCGAGGCGGCCCAGATCAACCCGGACGACCCGCGCTCGAAGGAACTGCTGCAAGGCTCCACCCACTTCAACCCGGTGGATATCGTCTGCTGCCTGGAGG
>CAVGYS010000063.1:432-7080 GCA_963633505.1 Oscillibacter sp. MSJ-31 | reverse complement strand
ATTCGCGGCAAGTACGGCACTCAGGTTCTCTATGAATAATCTGAAGCGCGACGGGACCGTGCTCAATATTCCATTGCCACTTGCGGACTGGACATCAAAACTTCTATCGCTGCATATTTCTTCTTCACAACGCCCTCCGCTGGAGTCCAATTGAGTCGTTTTACGGCTACGCTTCCACAAAGCGGTCGGCCGCATCGTTGGCGTGGGCGAGGGCAGGGAAGATGTTCGGGTAGATGTTGCCTTCCCCGATGAGTTCGTCAACCCCGAATTTCTTCAGAGTGTCGAGCACCCGCTCGTTGACTCCGGAGAGAATCACCTCCACTCCGCGCTTGTGAGCCATGTCAATGATGTTCTTGAGGTTATTGACCCCGGTGGAGTCGATGAACGGCACCTTGCGCATACGGATGATGCGCACGCGTGTGTCCTTGTTGCGCCGCTCGAATTCCTCGGAACGGCTTGCGAGCCCGAAGAAGTACGGGCCGTTGATTTCGTAAACTTCCACGCCCTTGTGGATGTCGAGCATCTCCACGTCGTCCTTGGCGGCCACGTCATCGTCTTCCGCGGCGGCAATCTTCTCCTGGTCAAGCACTTCGATGGTGGAAGTCTGCATCATCCGTCGCACGAACATCGCGATGGCCAGCACCACTCCGACCTCGATGCCTACCGTGAGGTCCACGATTACGGTCAGGAAGAAGGTGATGAGCAGTACGGCCACGTCCGGTGCGTCACCCTTGAGCAGATACCTGAAGCTGCGCCACTCGCTCATATTGAACGCGACGACCACGAGAATCGCCGCAAGGCAGGATAGCGGGATGTACACGGCATACGGCATAAGGAAGAGGTAAATCAGAAGCAGGACTACGGCGTGAACGATACCGGCTACGGAAGTCCGCGCCCCGTTGTTGATGCTGGCCATCGTCCTTGCGAGCGCGCCCGTGGCCGGAATCCCTCCGAAAAGCGGGGTGACGATGTTGGCGATGCCCTGTCCGATAAGTTCAGTGTTGGAGTCGTGCCGCTTGCCCGTCACGCCGTCGGCCACCATAGCTGCCAGCAGGGATTCGATGGCGCAGAGCACGGCAATCGTGAATGCCGGTGACACCAGGCTCTTGACCGTCTGGAAATCCATTGCCGGAGCCACCGGTTTGGGCATTGGCAGCCCTTCTGCGAGTTCGGGGAACTTGGAACCTATCGTGGCGAACTCCAGGCCGGTGAATCGGCTCAACAGAACCGAGACCGCCGTGCCTGCCACGAGGGCGACAAGCGAGCCCGGAAGTTTACGGAAACCCCATTTGTTCCAGAAGATGATTACCACCAGGCATCCGATGCTCAACGCTGTCTCCGTCAGTGAGATATGGGAGACGTTCCGGATGTAGCAGATCCATTCGGGGATGAATCCCGACGGGACGGCCACGTCCGTGAGGCCGAAAAAGTCCTTCATCTGGGTGGAGAAGATGGTGAGGGCGATGCCGCTGGTGAAGCCAACGACGATAGGGTAGGGGATGAACTTGAACACGGCCCCCATCTTGCACAGGCCCATGGCAATGAGCATCACTCCCGCCATGATCGTGGCTATCGTGAGACCTTGCAGGCCGTATTGGGCTACGATGCCCGAGACTATGACGATGAATGCCCCCGTGGGACCTCCTATCAGAAAGCGCGAACCGCCGAAGATGGAGATGAGGAAACCTGCGACTATGGCGGTGATGAGTCCCTGCTGCGGAGACACGCCGCTGGCTATGCCGAACGCTATCGCGAGCGGCAGGGCTATGATGCCGACTACAATACCTGCTGTGAGATCGGAGACGAAGCGCTCACGACTGTACCGCCCCTTCTTGAAGAGGTGGAAAAACTTTGGGCTGAATACCATATTTATAATACACTACTTTCTGTGTCCGCAGGGTGTTCCGGGCGGACGGTGCCACGCCCGCCCTGTCAGCCGCAAATGCCGGCCGGCAAGGCAAACGGGCCGCAAAGATAGTGATTTTCCCGATTATGGATATTTTTTACTAACTTGCGGATTCGAATTCAGTTAGTATCTATGAACCCTTTGGAATCATTGCAGGCCCGCGGCCTATACTCGCAGGACTGGGAACACGACGCATGCGGAGTGGGACTGGTCGTCAACATAAACGGGGCCAAATACCACGACATCATCGAGAAAGGCCTCTCCGTCCTGGAGAACATGGCCCACCGGGGCGCTGAAGGCGGTGATCCCAATACGGGAGACGGAGCCGGAATAATGGTCCAGATTCCTCACGAGTTCATACTTCTGCACGGCATTCCCGTACCGGAGAAAGGCCGCTACGGAGTCGGGATGGTATTCTTCCCTAAAGACAAGGCCGATTCGGCCGCATTCTTGGAGATAATCAAGGAATGCACCGAGGCCAACGCCCTCAGCATAATGCATATAAGGGAGGTGCCTGTCAACTCCGAGGTTCTCGGCAGCAAGGCCAGGTTGACCGAGCCTGACATACGGCAGCTGTTCATCGAGGGCTGCGACAATCAGGAGGAGCTCGAGAACAAGCTCTACCTCATACGCAAGGAGGCGGAACGGCGGGTCGCCGTCTCGTCGATCAAGGACAAGACGTCCTGCTACTTCGCCAGCCTCTCCACGAGGACTCTGATATACAAGGGAATGCTGACCTCGGGGCAGTTGAGGCACTATTTTACCGACCTCACGGACAAATACTTCACCTCCGCGATAGCTCTGGTGCACTCGCGTTTCTCCACCAACACCTTCCCGACCTGGAGCCTGGCACAGCCGTTCCGGATGATCGGGCACAACGGGGAGATCAACACCATCCGGGGCAACAGGCTCTGGATCAAGGCCCGGGAGAGCCTGCTCAAGACGGAAAAACTCGGCAAAATCACCGAGAACGTCAGCCCTATCGTCGAACCGGGAATGAGCGACAGCGCCTCGTTCGACAACGTGCTGGAATTCTTCACCCGTGCCGGATACTCCATCCCGCACGTCCTGGCGATGCTCGTTCCGGAAAGCTACAAGGAGGGCAACCCCCTCAGCCACAAGCTCAAGAGCTTCTACGAATACCACTCCATATTCATGGAGCCGTGGGACGGACCGGCCACGATCATCTTCTCCGACGGGAGATACGCCGGGGGTATGCTGGACCGCAACGGGCTGCGTCCGTGCCGGTATTTCGTCACCAAGGGAGGGATGCTCGTGATGGCTTCCGAGACCGGAGTCTGCGACGTCCCGCCCGAAGAAATCGCCTCCAAGGGCAGGCTACGTCCCGGCAAGATAATGATGGTGGACACCCTCAAGGGCAAGATTCTCCGCGACGAGGAGATCAAGGCCTCCCTCAGCGACGCTCACCCCTATGCCGACTGGCTCCACAGCGGACGCATAGTGCTCAAGGACATCCGCAGCGGGCGCAAGGTGGAGCATTCACTTCCTGATTATCAGAGACTTCTCAGGGCGTTCAACTACAGCCGGGAGGACATCGACCGCATCATCATCCCGATGACGGTGGACAGCTCCGAGCCGCTCTACGCGATGGGTGACGACACGCCGCTCTCCGTCCTCTCGGAGAAGCCGCAGAGATTCTTCAACTACTTCAAGCAGAAATTCGCCCAGGTCACCAATCCTCCCATCGACTCCATAAGGGAAAGCACGGTGATGTCCCTGACGAGCTACATCGGAGCCGTCAAGGGGGACGTCCTCACCCCGTCCCCGGAACTTTGCAAGGTGGTGCGCCTCAATTCTCCGATCCTCTCCAATGCCGAGCTCGAAACGCTCAAGAACCTCAGGTACAAGGGATTCAAGACCATTACCCTCCCGATGCTCTTCGAAGTGGAAGGCGGGGCGGGGGCGATGGAGGCCGCACTTTCCAGGCTTTGCAAGGATGCCATCAAGGCCGTTGACGCGGGCTACAACTATATCATAATCAGCGACCGCAACGTGGACGAGGGGCATGCCGCCATCCCGTCCCTGCTTGCGACGGCCGCGGTGCACCATCACCTCATACACAATATGAAGCGTTCGCAGACCGCCATAGTCGTGGAATCCGCGGAGGTGTGCGAGGTGATGCACGTCGCGCTGCTCGCCGGATATGGAGCCAGCGCCGTCAACCCATATATGACGTTCGCGATACTCGACCATCTCGTCAAGGAAAAAGCCATACAGCTCGACTACCAGGCGGCCGAGGAACACTATGTCAAGGCGGTGAACAAGGGCATGCTCAAGATTCTCTCCAAGATGGGAATCTCCACGATACGCAGCTATAGGGGCGCTTCCCTCTTCGAAAATCTCGGAGTCAGCCAGGAAGTGCTGGACAACTACATGGGAGGCGGAACGTCCCAGATCGGAGGAGTCACCCTCGAAGACATAGCATCCGACGTGCTCGCCGCCCACGAGGCCGCCTTTGGTTCCGGAAAACAATGCGAAACGCAAGACGGAGCGCAGCCCGAAGAGTTGGAGGATTATGGATTCTACTCCTGCCGGAAGGGCGGAGAATTCCACGCCTGGGAGCCTTCCCGCGTCAGGCTCCTGCATAAGGCCGTCAGAGAGCAGGATTACGATGCTTTCAAGCAGTTCAGCGACATGGCCGCCAACAGGACGGCCCCGATGTACCTTCGCGACCTGATGGAGATAGAAAGCGACCGCAAGCCGATAGATGTCGGCGAGGTGGAGAGCGAGGAGGAGTTGATGAAGCGTTTCGTGACGGAGGCCATCTCGTTCGGCGCCATCAGCAAGGAGGCCCACGAGACCATCGCCCTGGCGATGAACGCCATCGGCGGGCAGAGCAACACCGGCGAAGGCGGGGAGCCGCCGTTGAGGAACGTCCCGCTCCCGGATGGAAGCTCGATGCGCAGTGCGGTGAAGCAGGTCGCCTCGGGAAGATTCGGGGTTGACGCACAGTACCTTGTCAATGCGGACGAAATACAGATCAAGGTCGCCCAGGGCGCGAAGCCGGGGGAAGGCGGACAGCTTCCGGGATTCAAGGTCGATGAGCTCATCGCCCGCACCAGACACTCAGTGCCGGGAATCACGCTCATATCCCCGCCGCCCCATCACGACATCTACTCCATCGAGGATCTCGCGCAGTTGATATATGACCTCAAGAACATCAATTCTTCCGCACGCATCAGTGTCAAGCTTGTCTCCGAGGCCGGGGTCGGCACGATTGCGGCCGGCGTAGCCAAGGCCAAGGCCGACGTGATTCTGATAAGCGGCGGCGACGGCGGCACCGGAGCGAGCCCCGCAAGTTCTGTCAAGCACACGGGCAGCCCGGCTGAAACGGGCCTTGCGCAGGTGCAGCAGACCCTTGTGGTCAACAACCTCCGGGGAAGAGTACGCCTTCAGGTGGATGGAGGACTGAAGACCGCGCGCGACGTGCTGTTCATGGCCATGCTCGGGGCCGAGGAGTTCGGCTTCGGCACCGCCTCCCTGGTTTCGCTCGGTTGTATGGTGTGCCGCCGCTGCAACACCAACACCTGCCCGGTCGGGATAGCTACGCAGAATCCCGAGCTGAGGGCGAAATTCTCCGGCCGCAAGGAGCATCTGGAAACATATTTTCGCTTCATCTCCAGACAGTTGCGCGAATACCTCGCCCTGATGGGATACCACTCTCTACAGGAGATCATCGGCCGGGCCGACCTTCTGCACAAGAGAAGTTTCCCTCAAGGCTCGAAGGCTCGTAAAGTCACGCTCGACAGGGTTCTCTATATCCCTGACGAGGCCAAGGCCAATGCGCATGTGTGCACTTCCGGACAGGGTGATGCGCAGCTCTGTGCCAAGGACAGGGAGGTGATGGAGATGGTCTGGCCGGCTGTAGAGTCGCGCAGAAAGGTCAGCCTCGGAGTGCAGATACGCAACACCGACCGCAGCGTAGGGGCCATGCTGAGCGGCAAGGTCACTTCTCTTTACGGCGGGGAGGGGCTGCCCGAAGACTGCATCACGGTGACCTTCACCGGGGCTGCTGGACAGAGTTTCGGCGCGTTCCTGTGCCAGGGCCTCACTTTCAGGCTGGAGGGGGATGCCAACGACTATCTCGGCAAGGGCCTGTCCGGCGGCAAGATAGTCGTTACCCCGTCACCCGAGTCCCTTTTCAGTGCGGAGGACAACATCATCGCCGGCAACACCATTGGCTACGGGGCCACTGCCGGGCAGATGTATATCAACGGCCAGGTCGGAGAACGCTGCTGTGTGCGCAACAGCGGGGCGGTCGCCGTCGTGGAAGGAGCCGGTGACCACTGCTGCGAATATATGACCGGAGGGCGGGTCGTCGTGCTCGGGAGGACGGGGCGCAACTTCGCGGCCGGAATGAGCGGAGGCATCGCCTATGTCCTTAACACGGACGGGGACTTCGATTACTACTGCAACATGGATATGGTCGAGCTCTCCCTGCTGGAGACGGACGAGGACCGCCGCGAGGTCAAGTCCCTCATCAAGGCCCACCACGCCCACACGGGCAGTCCGCTCGCCGCACGCATACTCTCCGAATGGGACTCCTACGCCGCGCAGTTCATCAAGGTGATGCCGGTGGAGTACAAGAAGCTTCTGATGTCGTTCTGATGCCGGCACGGCAGCTGGGAAGACCAGCTTGACCGCTTTATATTATAAGGTGTGAAGTCGCTACAGCCGGTTCAGAAGTTCATCTGCCGTGTATTCCGTCATCGAATTGAAGG
>CAVGYS010000063.1:0-422 GCA_963633505.1 Oscillibacter sp. MSJ-31 | reverse complement strand
GTCTTTGATTGACGCTCCGAAATGATAAACCTTATCGTCAACAATCAGAAAACGGTCATGTGAGTTCTTGAATACCTTGACATCAATGGCCGGATACTGAGAATTATGCTTGTCTATGTCCAACTGGAGGGGCTTGCTTATCTGCATCGTATAGATTGTTGCCGAAACACCGGCAGCGCGCTTGTCCAGCATTGTGAGGGCTGTGTCATCCTGCTGATATTCAAGGTGTGCTATCCTCTGGTACATCTGCTCATTCGCTGCAATCAGTCTTCTTACAACCGAGAAGGCCCTCATAATCCGGATATTTGCCTGAATCGCGACATCCGATGAAAGTACGCTACTCAGCATGGCGACACCAAGTTCAGTGAAAGCATAGGGCATTGTTCTTCGTCCTCCCCAACTTGAGGTCGCAATTTGCGACT
>CAVGYS010000062.1:4733-7255 GCA_963633505.1 Oscillibacter sp. MSJ-31 | reverse complement strand
GTCTCACAAGTCTAAAATTCCCGGAAAGTGGCGATATTTTCGGAATTGATTCCTGAAAAATGGCGATATTTTCGGAATATCACTATCTTTGCCCAAAAGCAGCGAAGTATGATAGAACGGACACAAGCCGAAAAACTAAGATCATTGATAGGCTCGAACAAGGCAATCACCCTTATGGGTGCACGTCAGGTGGGGAAATCAACCCTGATTCATTCATTGTTGGACGATGATGACACGGTTCTGTGGTTAAACGGCGATGATGACGACGTGAGGGAATTGTTCAAGAACATCAATTCCACCAGACTGAAAGCGATAATCGGGAGCAAGCGAACAGTGGTGATAGACGAGGCTCAGCGCATCCCGGACATTGGCTTGCGCATAAAACTTATTACCGACCAGATCCCCGGAGTTCAGGTGATTGCTACCGGCAGCAGCAGTTTCGAGCTTTCGTCAAAGATAAACGAATCCCTTACCGGCAGAAAAAGGGAGCTGAAACTTTTTCCGCTGACATTCACGGAGATGGTCAGACACACCTCATTTCTGGAGGAGCGGAGGATGTTGTCTCACCGAATGATCTATGGATATTATCCGGAAGTGGTCTCCACCCCATCGGAAGAAAAGGACATATTGAAAGAATTGACGGAAAGCTCCTTGTATAAAGACTTGCTGTCCGTTGACGGCATACATAAAGCGGACGTGCTCGTGCGGCTTCTCAAGGCCCTGTCCTTGCAGATAGGGAATCAAGTGTCTTATAATGAACTCAGTATCTTACTTGGCATAGATTCGAAGACAGTGGAGAAATATATCTCCGTCCTTGAGAAGTCCTATATTATCTTCAGACTGGGTTCTTTCTCCAGAAATCTACGGAACGAATTGAAGACAAGCAGGAAGATATACTTCTGGGATCTTGGGATAAGAAATGCCGTCATAGGCAATTTTTCCTCATTGGAGAACAGGGCGGATTGCGGAGCCATGTGGGAGAATTTCGTTATCGCAGAACGCCTGAAAGCCAACGAATATGATTCTGCGTTTACGCAATCCTATTTTTGGAGAACAAAAGACCAGAGCGAAATCGACTATGTGGAAGAAGCAAACGGGACGATGAGAGCATTTGAGTTCAAGTGGAATTCTTCCAAGTCCGGTGCGAAATGTCCGGAGTCCTTTGCACGAGCCTATCCCGAGGCCGTGTTCAAGGTTATCACTCCGGACAATATCGAGGACTTCCTCCTCACAAGCTGAATCCCCTACAACCCCTTGCGGAAGGTGTCAATCACGTCGGCGGCCCTCGTTTCGGAAAATCAGTTTAGCGATGTAAAACGAAAAGCTGCGGAGTAAAATACTCAAAAGTTGCGGAGTGAAACGCCGAAAAGTTGCGGAGTGCACTTGATTTCTCCGATATCAATCTGTATATTTGCGCTCTCAAACTTGTGATCTACAGATCAATGAAAGAATATAAGCCACGCATAGCAGATTCCATGCTTCAACGAAAGCTGGCAGGCAAAGGGGCAGTATTGGTTCAAGGCCCGAAATGGTGTGGCAAAACCACGACGGCGAAACAGATTTCCAAGAGTGTACTGGATCTTGGGAAGACCGATATTTTGAATAACGCCCTGCTGACGCTTCAGATTCGCCCTGCTGACCTGCTCAAAGGGGAGACACCGCGGCTCATCGATGAGTGGCAGTCTATCCCCGAGTTGTGGGATATGATTCGAAGTGAAGTTGACGACCGCAACGAATTCGGGCAGTTCATTCTGACCGGAAGCAGCGTTCCTGTCAAAGAGGGATTCAGAAGACATAGCGGAACCGGACGCTATGGATGGATAAATATGCGGCCGATGAGTCTTTGGGAGTCCGGAGAGAGCACCGGGGCAGTCTCATTGGGAGATTTGTTCGACGGGAAAGAGATGAGTGTTTCCGAGAACTCCCTGAGTCTTGAGGAAATTGCGTTTCTGATTTGCCGTGGGGGCTGGCCGCAGGCCACTTTTCTGTCTGGCAACATAGCCCTTGATCAAGCAAGAGATTATTTCGAAGCTATCTACAAGGTTGACGTCCACCGTGTGGATGATGTAAAGCGAAGCAGCGAGAGGGCAAGACTGCTTATGCGTTCTTACGCGAGAAACATCGGCTCGGCAACCAGCTTTACCAAGATGAGTGCGGATATAAAAGACAACGACAACGCCGGCATTTCCTATGAAACTGTCTCCGACTACGTTGACCTCCTCAAAAAACTTTTCGTTCTAGAGGATATGCCTGCATGGAATCCTAACCTTAGGAGCAAAGCCGCCATCCAGTCATCAGAAACGAGATATTTCGTTGACCCAAGCATAGCTACGGCGGCACTGGCGATAGCCCCCGGCGATTTACTCAACGACTTACGGACATTCGGTCTGTATTTCGAGTCCATGGCCGTGCGTGATTTGCGAACATACGCCGATACGCTTATCGGAGAGGTGTTGCATTACCGCGATTCCTCCGGTCTTGAATGTAATGCCGTAATTCACCTGCGCGACGGCAGATACGCC